>JAJTCJ010000126.1 GCA_021323165.1 Bacteroidota bacterium
GTCTAAAAAAGCGCCTTCTGTTCTCAATCTGGACACTTTTTATAAAAACAAAGACCAGCATCCTGATTTCTACATTAAAACTTTCCAGGAACATAAAACAGAGCATCCGTATGTGATGAAACCGCACACGCATGACTTTTATCTTATCATGCTGTTTACAAAAGGCACGGGAACACATACTATCGACCTTAAAACTTATCCGATAAATCCCGGTGCTGTATTTTTCATGAGCCCGGGCCAAATGCACTCCTGGGAACTAAGTGATGATACTGATGGATATGTTATTTTCTTCAATACTTTTTTCTATACCATGGACTTTGAAGAAAAGCACATCAGTAACTTTCCATTTTATAGTTCTGAGAAACTATATGCCGGACACCTTTCATCTAAGCAATTAAAAGATGCGTTTCCTATTATCAATTTGTTAGCAGCAGAAAGTATTATTGATTCATCTCTTCGCCATTCAATTCTGAGATCTTTGCTGGATGCCCTGCTTTACAAATTATTTTCATTCCTAAAATCAAATCCTTCCAAACATCCCGGAATGTCTCTGATCTCAAAGCTTCAACTCCTTATTGATCAGTTTTATAAAGAGCATCAACCAGCTTCTTTTTATGCAGGGCTGCTAAACATTTCAGCACAAAAAATGAATTTACACACCCGGAATTCTCTTAATAAGACAGTTAATGATCTGTTAAACGAACGACTGCTCGCAGAAGCGAAACGTTTATTAGTGTATTCAGACAGATCTGTTAGTGAGATCGCATACGAGCTGAATTTCAGTGATAATTCCTATTTCTCCAAATTTTTTAAACGGCTCCAAAAAGAAACTCCGGAACAATTCAGAAAACGCTTCATTTAATACCACAGAATCATTAAAAAGCACCATGGAATAAGAATTTATCATTGTAATTTTGTGTAACAATCTTAAGGAAAATGAATTACAAAGAATCAATGCTTTTCAGTATAATGAACAACAAGTGTCCTCAATGTCATAAAGGAAATTTCTGGGAAACAAGTAATCCTTATGACCTGAAAAGGTTTTCAAGAATGAATACCAGATGTCCTGTATGCAATGAAGATTTTAAAAGAGAACCCGGATATTATTTCGGAGCAACTTATGTAAGTTATGGATTAACGGTTGCGTTCGGGATAGCAATGTACGTTATACTTGCAGGATTTTTTGATATAGGCACTGTTCCTTTTTTAATAATTTTCAGTGTAAGTCTTATTATTTTAATGCCGGTTTTCTACAGGTCTGCACGGCTGATTTGGATCAATATGTTTGTAACTTTTAAAAAGACTAATTAGCTTTTCCTAATTCCTGTAAGCGATCTGACTCAAAAACGGATACACCTTCAAGATCAGTTTTAGATAAAGAAACCATTGCATGTGCAACAACTTTCGCCTCGATGGCTTTGTACTTTTTAAGCTTGCCGATAAATAAAAAGCTTAAAGAACTCATTAAGAATTTACCTAACATCTCAGCGATTCGGGTTTCATTTCTTTCACCTAACAGCATCGAAGGCCTCACAATTACAAGTGAGTGAAAATTCATTTTTCTTAATGCATTTTCAACATCCCTTTTAACGCTCAGATAAAAATTGCCTCCGGCCGGTGAAACACCTAAAGAAGAAACAAGAATGAATTGTTTTACATTATTCTTTTTTGCCGCTTCCGCGAAATTTAAAACATACGTATAATCAACCTTTGAGAATGCCTCTTGCGAGCCGGCTGTTTTGATGGTTGTTCCCAAAGAACAAAACACCACATCACCATTTATATTATCAGAACTTTTTTTGATATCGTCCCAATCAATGATGAACTGTTGAAGCTTGCTGTTTTCAATCGCTAATGGCTTTCTCAGAAAAACTTTTATCGTATCATAATGATTATCCTGCAGAAGATTTTTAACCAGTTCTTTTCCGACAAGCCCCGTAGCGCCAATTACAATAGCTGTTTTCGACATCAGATTCCTTTTATTCTTGTTATTAGCGATGAAAAAGTTTCAGAAAAAGAAGACTTAAATCTACTTCTGTTCAATGCTGCAGAATTATCCGCGTTTTTGTCTAAATGATATGAAAAAACAAAAGCTGAATCAGGCCCATTCCACCCACCCATTTGTCCGAAACGGATATCGTTAAAATAAACCTTCGATTCATGTTCTGACATAATATAATGACCTTTTGAAAAACGCTTTAAGTAACGGATAGATTCATCATTTTCATAAGGACTTAAAAGAGAATCCTTTTTATTTACATGATAAAAATCGATCTCTTTTTTATCAAAGATAGAGTAATAGCCAAACCAATAACCAGTTGAGTCTTTTGAATAACTCATCCAGAGAAAGTTATTTAGAGGAGTTGGAGTTGTAATCACATCTGAAACAAGAATATTCTTTTGGGCTAATTCATTCTCGACTTTATCATGAACGTGAAATTTATTTATAATAGTAAAAACCAGATATAGAGAACTTATTATCAAACCGGCTTTATTCCACTTTACTCTTTTCGGAGAACCGTTTCTGGCTATCAAAGCAATCAAGACACAAATAAGGAATGGTAGAGTATAAAACAGATCCGCAACAAAAATAGTATTAAACGAAACCCTGTAATCACTAAAAGGTTCGAACCAACCTGTACCGTAAGCAGTTAATGAATCCAATAAAACATGAGTGAACATTCCGGTAAAAAACAATGCGGTCCATCTTTTCCAACTTACATCCGATTTTTTGAACCATTTACTGAAAAGCCATCCAAGTATCGGAGATAAAATTATTATGAAAAAAAATGAATGAGTGATCCCGCGATGAACTAAAAGTTGCTGCGCATCAGAAAAACATGGTGAAGCAAACACATCAAAGTCAGGAATGGTATCAGCCAAAGCACCCCAAAGCATTGCTTTTCTACCTATTTTCTTTCCAAGGATTGCCTCTCCGATAGCGGCACCCAGAACAATATGTGTCAGTGAATCCATTCTTTGTATATTGACCAAAGATACTAAAACAAAACTTTTTATTTAATATCTTTATAGTTGTATAGCATTATTAATTCAGCTTAATAAAATGATAAACAAATCCACTTTCGACTTTCTTACAAAACTTAAAAAGAACAATAATAAGGAATGGTTTGACAAGAATCGTTCAGAATACGAAGTTGCAAAAAACAATTATAAAGAATTTATAAATGAGCTTATTCTTGCTATTTCAAAATTTGACCCTTCAATAAAAATGCTGGAGCCTAAACATTGTATTTTTCGGATAAATCGTGATATCAGATTTTCTAACGACAAAACTCCCTACAAGACCAACATGGGAGCAAGCATTGCACCCGGAGGGAAAAAATCTTTTGATGCAGGCTATTACATCCATATACAGCCGGGAGGATCTTTCTTAGCAGGCGGTGTATGGCAGCCACCGGCTCCTCAGTTAAATGCTATACGCCAGGAAATAGATTATAATGCCGCAGAATTCAGAAAGCTGATTTCGAACAAAGAATTCAAAAAATATTTTGGTAAACTATCAGAGGAAGATAAAATAAAAACCACTCCAAAAGGATATGAAAAAAATCATCCTGAAATAGAATCGTTAAGACTTAAAAGCTTTATAATGGTTCATGACCTGAAAGACAAAGAAGTTCTCTCCGCTGATTTTATAAAACATTGTTCGATTGTTTTTAAGGCAATGTATCCTATGAATAATTTTTTAAGAAGTGCTACTGATTAATTTAATACTGCCAGAAATTGCTTTCATAAGTAAAGATCTCTTCATTAATTTCATCAGATTCCATTAACGCATCTATCCCTTGCCGGTAGTCCGCAATTGTCCTGTCATAAACATTCGATTCCTTATAGATATAACTAGTAAACATTCTCTTCTGAAATAATTCATCATAAGTCATTCTCTCATTATCATTCCATCGGTTAAAAACTGCGGCTTTGGCAAGATAAGGACGGGCATGAGGAAAGTGTATCCAGAACAATGTTTTTGAACCAATCTCTTCTCCATTTTCAGTTTTCTTTACTATTACAGGGCATATTCCTACTATCCTTACTTCCATTACTGAACGCTGCTTATCGAAGAACCAGTCTTCCTTTATCCGGTATTGATGCACATCTGCTGTTGTGATCTCTGTTTTTAATGGTGATATGATCATATTGCCTGGATTATTGATGTCTTCGATCATATAAGTTGAATCCCAACTAATAAGCATTTTTTTTACTTCATCTTTTGTCATAGGTGAAATAAATTCGTCATCAAATACAGGATTGGCAAAAGCAACAAGATCTCCTTCGAGAAGAGCGCATTTCAGCACATCAAATAAACTCATTAAACAAACTTTAGGCTCGGTTGGATAATACATCGGCAGATTCAGTTTTTCTCTCAGATCGATCACTCTCCAGGTACGTTTACTCCACATAACATCTGCTTCTCTCAGACTTTGATATCTTACTGGAAAAGGTTTTTGAATACGGCTGATCTGACAAGGATCTAATTCAGCAGGAGAAATAATTTTACTTTGAGGTGCACAGTAATCCTGGGCTGTTAATGACATTGCATTTAATAGTAGAAAAACGTTTATCTGTGCTTTCATTTATTCCTCCTTTAATTGACGATTTCGAGAGAGAAAAAACGCAGCTGGTGTTTAGTTATTGTAAGTAAAGAGCATGATTAAAAAAGAGCAAAAAAAATCCCGACCTACAAATGTAGGTCGGGATTCTTTTAAAAGATTGAATTTAGAAATGGAACAGATCATGTTCGTATTTAAAAATATCTTCTTTAACGCGGTCAGATTCCAATAAAGCGTCTAATCCTAATTTATATGCAATGATAGGTCTGTCATATACATTCGATTCTTTACGAACATAACTTGAGAACATCCGTTTCCAAAACACATCTTCCAATGTTCTGCGTTCTGCATCATTATGACGCATGTAAACTTCCTGGTTCGCAAAAACCGGACGAGCTTCAGGGAAATAGACCCAGAATAAAGCCTGATCAGCGCCTAAAGACTCACCTGTTTCTGATTTCTTTTCGATGATAGGACAAAGCCCTATAATTCTTACATCAAGAACAGAACGCTGTTTGTCAAAGAACCAATCTTCCTTGATCCAATATTTCCAAACCTGGTCTGATGATTTTTCATTTTTAACAGGTGCAGATACCATTTGCTGAGTAACAGGATCTTCCGTTTGAAGAGTATCCCAAGATATTAATATAGCCTCAAGCTCACTTTTAGTCATTTCGTATCTAAACTCATCGTCTGTTGCAGGGTTACCGAAACAAGTGATGGTCCCCTGAGTTCTGGCAGCGTCTATGATAACTGAAAACAAACTCTTTCTATCCAAAATTGGTTCTGCCGGATAATAAAGAGGGTGATTTATTTTTTCACGCAGATCGATCACTCGCCATACACGTTTGCTCCACATCACATCTGCCTCACGCAAATGAGTATAGGGAATAGCTCTCCTTGTACGGGTATTTTCTTTTGTATAAACACCATCAGGATATTTAGGAACTCCACCGGGAGCTACTACTTCCTGAGCAAAACCATCAACTCCAATGAAGATGAAAGCAAGGGCCACTAAAAGAATTTTTACTGTTCTCATGATTAATCGGTTTAAAAATTATTTCACTTTGATCACACAACCCGGAATCTTACGAACTCCATCAGGTGCCTGAACTTTTACCTGTTCGATCAAAATCTTACTTCCAGGCTTGGCTTTATTAAGCATGTCAGCCATTTGGCCTGTTTTAGTAGGACCTTGTGCCGGTAAATCAACGAAAAGACCATTTACATTCATTGATAATACCCATGAAATTACAGGGAATTTCAGATCGAAAACGAAATCTTCAAGTTTTGGAATAACACCACCCGCAGCTGCTAATTCTCCTTTTGTAGCAGCTCCGTCACCGGTAACTCCGGCAAATGAAGCCAACGGGCTTGGTACCTTCTTAACACGGAAAGGCATGGTACCCATTTGTTTAGTACCCGTTTTAGTTTTAACAGCAACGCTGATCTTACATTCACCTTGAGTAGTCACCATTACTTCATAATGTCCTTGTCCTTTATTGACAATTCTTCCACCGCCACCAATAACTGTAGGAACAACTTCTGTAGGGGCAGCACCCGCAACTGAAATATCAACAGGATTAGCTACACCAATATAGAACACGTTCATTTTGGTAGGTGAAACAGCCATAGATGGTTTTGCAACCATATAACTTGATTTGAAAGGGTAAGGAATTACTTTACCATCCTGCATCTTCACATTGATAACACCACTGAAATTTTGTTCTCCTTCTGCGCCAGTTCTAACTGAATATTTACCTAAACCATTATCAAAGGTTTCAAGTTTAGTGCTCGCACCTCTCATTTGACCGGTAGCCGTATCTACATCACCGATTAAGATCTCTGGATTAGTTGATGAATTATAAGCAGCGATAAAAATATCAGCTTTAAATTCTTCACCAGCAATAACGTAATTCGATTCAGATACAACCTTAGCAACAACCTTGTCAAACTTAATTGTCGCTTCATCAACGTTACGTAAAAGAGTGCTTACAACATCACTTTCAGCATTCTTTACATCATTTTTCAATTTTGCTAAAACACTAAATACAGCTGCAGCAGGCTGGTGAGCAAATAAATTACTTTCCCACTTAACCATTTTCTCGTCCCCGATAGAATACATTTCCTCTGTACTCAGACCCAACTTCAAAGTTGCACGGTCTTTTTGCGGAACCTGTTCTGTAATGAATTTTTTATACTCTTCAATCTTCTCTTTAAGATCCTTCGCTTTACCTGTTGCATTTTCAGCATCAGCACCAGCTCCAATCATAAGTTCAGTAGGGATATTATTTTCATCCTTACTTTCAAGATTTTTCAGCTGGAAAGTATCAGCAACCTCTTTGGGAAGCTTCTGAATTTTCTGATACATCTCACTTTTGATCTCATCAATAAATGCACAAAGTTCTTTTGATTTTGCCTGCACTTTCAATGCTTTGTCCTGCCAGCCTTTAGCTCTGTCAGGATTTTCAGCAACAGCTTTTGCAAACTTACCATACAACAATGAGTTTTTATTGTCAAAGTTATCATTTGTGACATTCAAACCTTCTTCAATAATAACGAAAGCATTCAGAATTTCTTTCGATACGTTTAGTGCCAAAAGTGCTGTTAACACTAGGTACATC
>JAJTCJ010000021.1 GCA_021323165.1 Bacteroidota bacterium
CTCCAACGGTGGTTCCTTTAAAAAGAACATTGACAAATGGTAAAGGCTCTCGCGTAATAGCATCCGCTATCTTTCCTCTTACAACGGTTTGAGCAATTAAGCCAGGTGTTGTAAAAACAAAAAGAATAAAAAGGAGGAGTATCCCGGAGTATTTATTTTTGTTCAACGTAAGCAATTTCTAAGCATTATGTAATTCTTCCCAAAACTCTACAGCCCTACGTGTGTGTGGAATAACAATCGTGCCACCCACAATGTTCGCCACAGCAAAAACTTCAAAAACTTCGGCAGTATTTACTCCATTGTCTTTGCATTTTTCAAGATGGTATTTAATGCAGTCATCGCAGCGAAGAACCATTGAAGCCACAAGCCCCAGCATTTCCTTTGTTTTTACAGGCAATGCACCTTCAGCATACGTATTTGTATCAAGATTGAAAAGGCGTTTTAAAACAACATTGTCGGCCGACAATATTTTCTCATTCATCTTTGCGCGGTAGTCATTGAATTCTTTTACTTGACTCATGTTAATTGTTAAATGTTAATGGTTATTTGTAAGTACACTTGTTAAAAGCCAGAATAGGGAATCTGAAGAATGATCTACAAATAACTTTTAACCTTTAACTTTTAACCTCTTTTTAACTACAAAGTAAGAAACAAATATACTCGCTTCGTACAAGAAATACAAGGGTAATGCGACCAGCAGCTGGGAGGTAACATCCGGGGACGGAGTGATCACAGCTGCAACGATAAGGATCACCACCACTGCGTGTTTACGGTATTTTCGCATGAATTCAGGCGACATTAATCCGAAACGTGTAAGGAAGTAAACGAGGATAGGTAGTTCAAAAATAAGTCCGGTAGAAAGTGAAAGTGTAGTTACTGTGGAAATGTATGAATCCATGGTGAAATTATTCTCCACCATATTACTGACATGGTAGTTTCCAAGGAAATTTACCATTAGAGGCACAACGATATAATAGCTGAAAAGCACTCCGCCAATAAATAACAGACTGGCTGAAACAATGAATCCGCCTGATGCAGATTTTTCACCGGACTTTAATGCAGGTTTAATGAAGCGCCACACTTCCCATAAAACGTATGGAGCCCCGAGAATAAGGCCGCCAATAAATGCGATCCACATTTGCGAAGTGAACTGGTCAGCCAGCCCAAGACTTTGTAATTTAAATGTGTAATGACCGAAACATAATTCAGAAGCATCGGTCAAAACTTCCTTTGCCTGCAGCCAGTGTCCGAGATGACAGAAAGCACGATAAGTAAGGAAGTCACTTTTCAAAGGCCCAAAAATGACTGTATCAAACAAAAATTCGGGATAACAGAACAGAACGATGGCTAAACATATTACTACGAGTGCTGATCGGAAAAGATGGCCGCGCAACGCATCAATGTGCCCCCAGAAGGAAAGCGCATTAGGATCAGTTGAGCGATTGTAAAGTCCGAAAAGTGCCATTTTTGAAGGGGCAAAGTTAATAGAAAATGTGGTTCTGACTTAAGTTTTTTTACCACGGAGGCACTAAGAACACAGAGAAAGCACCGAGAAAGAAAGGCAAGAGACGCTGCGCTTTGGGAGGGTGTTGGTAGTGATGGTAAATGATATGATAATTACGGAGCGTCATTGCGAGGGCTTTTCGCCCGCGGCAATCTCACCCTCTTTCGCAATGACGTGCTGATCCAATATTAACGCTTACAAAAAATTCCTACATTTGAATCATGAAGGAAAGAATTACACAACTATTGCCTTTTTTCATAATCGGATGCGTTTTGTTCATGATAGCATCTCTTCACGGGGGATTTCTTGATACATTTTTCTTCGGAGCGGAGCACGCCAAAGTTCAGGGAATTGATTATTTCGCAGTACCCAAATCTTATATAAATCTGACCGAAGGAAGAAGTATTTTCGATACCTGGGGAGGAGCTCAATATGGACCTTATTCTACATGGTATCTCGCCCATCCGGCATTCAGCGTATTTGTCGCATCGTGGTTTTCTTTTTTTGAACCATTGACTGGTTACTGGCTCTTCGCACTTTTTACGATAGTGTTAATGGCTGCCTGCGGTTATTTTATTTCTACTTTAACAACCAACCGTTTTCATAAGAACTTGGCTTATGCTATAATGCTTTGCACCTTTCCGACTTACTGGCTGTTGTACGTGGGAAACATGCATGCTCCGCTGGTGCTCGCATTAACATTAATCTTAGTTTCATTATTTGAATTTGCGTATTCCAGCAATATCAAACGGGCACAAAATCTTTTGTTCGCAGGATTGCTTATTTCATTCTTCAGCAAGCCAATCGTACTCCTTATGCTTCCGTTGTTTTTTTTATTGAAAGAAACACGTTTAACAACAATTAAAGCATTGCTGATCTATGGATTTGTTTCCTTGTTGTTCATTATTGTTCCGGTTTTAAATCCGGAATCTATTGGCTGGACAAAAATGACGGGATTGTTTCTTGATCCGGCATTCATAAAAGAGAACATGAATATTTATAAGAACCATTTGGTGGTGAATGAATATATGAAGGACAATAGTATTCACTGGCTGAACCTTATTGCGCAATCTGATTATAAGCTGATGCATATTGATGTCTTTTCTCTTCCCGTGTTCCTTGATTCATTATTAGGTAAAGCACTTCCCTCTGTGATTTACAAACTTCCAATCTATATCGGAGTATTATTATCTGTTGGTGTTGCATGTATAGATAATGCAAAACTGAGAATGGAAAGTGCGCTGTTGTTAGTGATGACGATGTCACTAACATTCTTTTTAAGTTATAATACAGTTTGGGAATATCAGTTCACTTCATTCCTGCCGGTATTAGCAATGCTTCCTGTTTTGAAAGCTAAGGGTGTTTTCTATTCAGGATCTATAAAGACGATGTTTATAATAGGGATATTTGTTTGTCTGCCTTCACTATACTTCTTATTTCACAACGGAGACTTTCAAAGTTCGACAGCCTTAGCCCTAATCCGCTTTACCAGGATAGTTCCTATACTGTTGTTGTTTTTAATGATGGCTTTTCAATTAATAACGATTGTGAAGCAGCATGCAAGCCTGAAATTTTTTAAGAATATTTCGCTGGCTCCGGAGAAGTTTTTCTTTGAATAGACTAATCTCATAGGAACAAATGCAAGCGCTCCTTCATCTCTTCTTCATGTAGACGGGGTAACTTCTATGAGCACACCTGTAGGAGAAGTGTTCCGAACAGATGGACCTGCTGCACAGGAATTTTAACTTTATCGTATGCTTAAATCCTTACTCATTTTTTTTCTACTCATTCTTGCAACCGTTGCGGTAAAGGCTCAAAATCTTGTGCCGAATCCTTCTTTTGAAGATACAACTTCATGCCCTGTTTTTTCAGATATTAGTTACGCAACTGGATGGGAAAATTATCGGGCAAGCCCAGATTACTATAACCTTTGCTCCGCTTCGGGTTCCTTTGGAATTCCTTATAATTGGGTAGGACAACAAAATACTTATGAGGGGAATGGTTATGCTGGAATAGTTGCTTATGCAAGCGGTTCTCAAAGAGAAGTCATCGGAATTCAGCTAACTCAAAATTTGATTATTGGAACCAAATATTTCGTTTCAGGATATATTTCCAGAGCTGATTCAGCTGATAATTCTCCATTTACATGTGCGTCCAATAAATTCGGCTTTAAATTTTCAACCATTCCCTTTCTATGGTCAGCAGGTAGTTACGCACCAATTAATAATTTTTCTCATGTTCATTCCGATTCTATCATCACTGATAAAAGTAACTGGACAAAAATAACAGGTTCTTTTATAGCGGATTCCGTCTATCAATATATAATGATAGGAAATTTTTATGATAATTTAAATACAGACACATCAGATTGTGATTATTCATTAGCACTTGCCTATTATTATGTGGATGCGATCTGTGTATCTACCGATTCGATGCAATGCAATGTTCAGACAAACGTAAATAATCAAACAAATTTGGCTGAATTTTCTGTATATCCTAACCCTTTGGTAAACACCATAAATATTGATTTTTCACGGCTTTTGAAACCATACAATATCAACATTTATAATTCGTTGGGACAATCAGTTTTCAGCAAAAAAGAAATAAACACCTCTCATCTCTCCATTGATGTAACTCACCTTAATTCTGGTTTTTTATTTCTGACAATTTTACATGATAATCAATCTTATAATTATAAACTTCTAAAACAATAGACATGAAAACACTTGTTAGCCTATTTTTAAGCACTCTATTAACGGTGTTCTTATTTCAAAATGTACATTCTCAATCTACTACTGCTGGACCAGGAGCGTTAGGACACACAGGCGCAGCAGTCGGAACAGACTGGTGTGGTTGGAATGCTGGTGTCCCAATTCCCTTTAATCTTGAGCATAGAGGAACATTGGACATGAATTTTTTAACAGGCGGGATCCAAAGAATGACGGTTAAAGGAACAGCAGCGGGAGCTACCATTGGCTTCGTAGGAATAGGATTAACAGCACCTGTTTCTTTATTGCATGTTAATAGTACGGCAACCGGAGAGCTTTTCCGCACCCAGGGGCCGGCTGCTTCTGTGAATTCATGGAGAATGAGCAGCTCACTTATATTCCGCACAGGCGGTGGCAGTGGCACCGGCTCTCAACGCATGCGCATACAAAACCTCAGTGGCTGGATGCTCATAGGAACAAACGCAAGCGCTCCTTCATCTCTTCTTCATGTAGACGGGGTAACTTCTATGAGCACACCTGTAGGAGAAGTGTTCCGAACAGATGGACCTGCTGCACAGGAATTCTAGCTAACAGCTTTATTTAAGCACGTTTGCCTTTGATAAAAATAGTTTTAACTTTATTGAATGCTAAAACGCTTACTCCTTTCTTTCATTATCATTTCCGGTGTTGTTGTAAAGGCACAAAACCTTGTGCCTAACTTTTCCTTTGAACAATACAGCATTTGTCCAGATTTAGAAGATCAGATAGATAGGGCAACAGGGTGGAGCAAATACAGTGAAACAAGTTCTACCCCCGATTACTATAATTCATGTTCGCCTCCTCCTTATTTTAGTGTTCCGGAAGCAGGTGGTGGTTATCAACAAGCCTATAATAATGGAAGTGCTTTTGCAGGTATCGTAACATACGCTACTCCCACTTCTAATTATAGAGAACATTTTGGAATTCAACTAAGTCAACCCTTAATTATAGGACAAAAATATTTTATTTCCTTTTACACTGTTATGTCAGAACAATTTACAGGAACTGATTATTTTGGTATGCCTTCAAACAACATTGGTATACGCTTGTCAACTGTTTCTTACAATTCAATCAGCCCTGCGCCCATCGATAATTTTGCCCATTTGAATTATTCTGTTGTTCTGAATGATAGTATTAACTGGACAAGAGTTTCAGGAAGTATTATTGCAGATGCTGCCTACAATTATTTGATGGTAGGTAATTTTTTTGATGATGCGAACACAGATACTCTAAATTACAATTGCGGTTCATGTTTTAATTATTATAGTTATTATTATGTAGATGAAATTTGTGTTAGTACAGATTCAGCTTCATGTAATTCTACAACTACAGTTCCTGAAATGATTTTGCAACATCCTATTATTTACCCTATACCTGCTGACAATTTTATTAATATTAAAAATCATGGTGAGTTTGAAGAAAAAATAAATATTTTTAATGCAATTGGTCAAACTTACGCAGTCATTAATAATTCAAATAAACGTGAAAACCTTGTTATTGATTGCTCTTCTTGGCCTCCAGGAATTTATTTCCTGAAAACTAAAAACTTCACTCATAAAATCATAATTCAACATTAACTTTTAAATTAAAAAATCGTGAAAAGAAAACTTAGATTTTTTATCGTAAGTATTTCGGTGAGTATTACTGGAATAGTGCATGCACAGACCACCATAATTGGTAATACTCGTCCTGCTCTTCCAGCCTTCATAGGTTGGGATGGAGCCGGGTTGAATCCAGGAAGTTTAGAGGTAAGAAATAATTTTTCAAATCAGCCAATTAACATATTTGCTGGTGGAGCTCAGCGTGCAACCATTCTCGGTACTACTGGTTTCGTAGGAATAGGAGTAACAGCACCTGTTTCTTTATTGCATGTTAATAGTACGGCAACCGGAGAGCTTTTCCGCACCCAGGGGCCGGCTGCTTCTGTGAATTCATGGAGAATGAGCACTGCAGGCTCACTTATATTCCGCACAGGCGGTGGCAGTGGCACCGGCTCTCAACGCATGCGCATACAAAACCTCAGTGGCTGGATGCTCATAGGAACAAATGCAAGCGCTCCTTCATCTCTTCTTCATATAGACGGGGTAACCTCTATGAGCACACCTGTAGGAGAAGTTTTCCGAACAGATGGACCTGCTGCACAGGAAAATGCATGGCGCATGTTTACCACAGATGCAAGCAGCACAGAAAAATTCAATCTTTCAATTCCGGTTAATAGTAATAATGTGGTATTGCAAGCTTCACAGTATAATGTAAGTTTACCAGGTAATGAAGGGCATATTTTGTTTAATACCAATGGTGCCAATGAGCGTGTGCGTATTACAGGAACAGGAAGAGTGGGAATTGGAAATACTGATCCGCATGGCAAAGTGCATATTGAAAGCGATAATGGGCCTTCGGTAACAGATACTGAATGTACATTTTGTGACCCCTTTTTAATAGGTTCGTTTCAAACAGGATTGGTTGTCAATAATGCTTCCGCTGATCTTACTTCTCCATTTTCGCTCGGGACAATAATGTATATGCGATAGAAGGCAAAGGAACTGTTTGGGGCCAGATAATAAACGCAAAAAATTTATCTCCTGTTGGTGGCGGCCTATCTTCAACCGGCACCATTGGTATGGAGCTTCGTTATGGCGGTGGCGCAAATTATAATATGGGAATTGTAATTGATATGGATGCCGAATCAACTGCACCATGCAGCTCTTATAATGTTGGAGTGGATGCATCGGTAAACAGAGGCGGAGCCGATAATATCGGTAATTATATTGAGGTGTCCCGTGGTGTTAATAATATTGGTATTTGGTCCAGGATAGGTCCTTTTGGCCCTCCTAGTCCTGTTTGTACCGGTGGCTATAATTATGCAGGTGTTTTTGAAGGAGATGTAATTGGTACGGGTACTTTTACAGGCAATACTTCACTGCCTTCTGATATTAAATTTAAAAAAAATATTGAAACTATAAATAATGCAGATAGCTTATTAAATCTTATTAACGCGGTTTCTTTTGTTTATAAAAGAAATGAATTTCCTGATATGCATTTTGATAGTCTTTCTCATTACGGTTTTATTGCCCAGGAAGTAGAAGCGATAATGCCTGAACTGGTAAAAACCTCACAGCTACCCGCACTCCGTGATAGGGATAATAATATCACTCGCGCTGCTCTCGAATTTAAAACAGTGAGTTATGAAGCATTTATTCCATTGCTTGTAAAAGGATACCAGCAGCAAAAGGAACTCATCGATTCTCTTACAACAGGAAATGACAGTGCACTTGCAGAACTTCAGGAAAGATTGGATTCTACAACAAATGCAAATGCTGCTACTATTGCCGCAATGCAGAATAACATAAACACATTATTGGATAGGATGGCAGCGGTAGAAAATTGTTAGCAATTTACCGGCCGGCATGGGTTGTTCCAGTTCTCATGCACCTGAGCAGAATAACGAGAATTCAGACGCATTTAATAATTCCTCTTCTATAAAGGATGTGGAGTTGAGCAACATGAACAATATTGTTTTGAATCAGAACGTACCAAACCCGTTCAAAGAGGAAACAACTATTTCATTCTTTATTCCTGAAGACTCCGGTTATGCACAGATCATATTTACGGATAATCTCGGAAGAATACTTAAAACTGTTGATGTTAATGAAAAAGGGCAAGGTCAGCTGAATGTATTTGCTAATGATTTGTCAAACGGAATTTATAAATACAGCCTGATTGTAGATGGAAAAACGATTGATACTAAAAACATGGTGAGAAGTAAATAATTGAGAAATAAATTTTCCGATATAAAACAAAAACGCCCTTGCATTTTCTGCAAGGGCGTTTTTGTATGTTAAGCGGTTTAGTTTTAACTTTTTTATTGCCCGTGACAATTCTTGTATTTCTTACCGCTTCCGCAAGGACAGGCATCATTTCTTCCGATCTTTTGCTCTGTGCGCACAGTTGGTTGGATCTTCTGCTGAACAGGAGCTTCATTCTGGTTGTTCTGATTGCCTGTATTGTTATTTGATGAAGACACTTCAGTGCGGCTTGTCTGTATTTGTTCAACACGCTTAGGAGCTGCTGCTTTTGCCTGCTGCATTGTGTTTTCATTCTCGTTAGGAAGATTCGCACGCATTAAGAAAGAGATCATCTCCTTGTTAACGTTGGTCATCATCTGCTTGAATAACTGGAAGGATTCAAACTTATAAACGATCAATGGATCTTTCTGCTCATACACTGCATTCTGTACGGATGTTTTTAATTCATCCATTTCACGTAAATGCTCTTTCCATGCATCATCAATCATTGCAAGTGCAGTTCCTTTTTCTGCGCCAAGCACTACTTCACGACCTTGTGTTTCATATGCACGTTTCAGGTTTATGATAACCTGCAGCGTTTTTATTCCGTCAGTTATTGGTGTAACGATGTTCTCGAATTTTTGTGACTGATTCTCATATACATCTTTAATGATCGGGAATGCCTTCTTAGCAATGAACTCATTTTTCTGAGTATAGTTATCTTCAGCTTTCTGATATAACTTTTCAGTGATCTCCTGCGAATTCAGCTTCATGAATTCCTGTTCTGTTACAGGTGATTCCGTTGCAAGTACACGTAATACTTCAAGATTGAAATTCTCGAAATCTTTTACATCATGATAATCTCCTACAATTGCTTCACATGTATCATAGATAGAGTTTGCAATATCCACAGCTAAACGCTCTCCGAACAAAGCGTGGTGACGTTTCTTGTAAATAACCTCACGCTGTGAGTTCATAACATCATCATATTCGATCAAACGCTTACGTGTACCGAAGTGATTCTCTTCCACTTTTTTCTGTGCACGCTCAATAGATTTTGTGATCATTGAATGCTGGATAACTTCTCCTTCTTCAATTCCCATTCTGTCCATCATCTTAGCGATACGCTCCGAACCGAATAAACGCATTAAGTCATCTTCCAATGAAGCAAAGAACTGAGAAGATCCCGGATCTCCCTGACGTCCTGCACGACCGCGAAGCTGTCTGTCAACACGTCTGCTTTCGTGACGTTCAGTACCAATGATCGCTAAACCGCCTGCTTCTTTAACTCCAGGCCCGAGCTTAATATCGGTACCACGACCAGCCATGTTGGTTGCAATCGTTACAGTTCCGGCCATACCGGCTTCCTGAACGATTTCTGCTTCACGCTGATGTAATTTCGCATTAAGTACATTATGTTTTATGCCGCGTAATTTTAGCATACGGCTTAATAATTCAGAGATCTCAACTGAGGTAGTACCAACTAAAACAGGTCTGCCGGCTTTAACAAGTTTTTCTACTTCTTCAATTACAGCATTGTATTTTTCACGCTTTGTTTTGTAAACAAGATCTTCTTCATCCTTACGTGAAATAGGCCTGTTTGTAGGAATTACAACAACGTCAAGTTTATAGATATCCCAGAATTCACCTGCTTCTGTTTCAGCAGTACCGGTCATACCCGCAAGCTTCTTATACATACGGAAATAATTCTGAAGAGTAACAGTTGCGTACGTTTGTGTTGCCGCTTCTACTTTTACATTTTCTTTTGCTTCGATAGCCTGGTGTAATCCGTCAGAATATCTTCTGCCTTCCATGATACGGCCTGTCTGCTCATCAACGATCTTCACTTTTCCATCCATGATCACATACTCAACATCTTTTTCAAAAAGAGTGTATGCTTTCAATAACTGGTTGATAGTATGTACGCGTTCAGATTTAATAGAGTAATCACGGATCAACTCTTCTTTTTTAGCAGCTTTTTCTTCAGCACTTACAGATGATTTCTCAAGGTTAGCGATCTCAGTACCGATATCAGGCAATACGAAGAATTTTGCATCTTCAGAAGATGTTGAAATAAGATCGAGTCCTTTTTCAGTAAGTTCAATAGAGTTATGTTTCTCATCGATCACAAAGAAAAGCTGTGCATCCACTTTATGCATTTCGCGCGACTGATCCTGGATATAATGATTCTCTGTTTTCTGCAATAAAGCACGCATTCCGGGTTCACTTAAAAACTTAATAAGTGATTTCGCTTTTGGCAATCCGCGGTAAGCACGTAATAAAGCCATTCCGCCTTCGCCTTCTTTTTCTCCTGTGTTTCCTTCAGCGATCAAACGCTTTGCTTCAGTAAGGGCAGTGTTAACGTATGCTTTTTGAGCTGTTACAATTCTTTCGATACGTGGTTTCAGATGTGCGAATTCCTGGTCATCACCTTTTGGTGTAGGACCGGAAATAATTAACGGAGTACGTGCATCATCGATCAATACACTGTCGACCTCATCCACGATCGCATAGTTGTGCGGGCGTTGTACAAGATCTTCCGGGGCACGGGCCATGTTATCACGTAAATAATCGAAACCGAATTCGTTATTCGTTCCGTAAGTAATGTCAGCATTATATGCTTGTCTGCGATCCTCAGAATTCGGATCATGAAGATCGATGCAATCAACGGTTAATCCGTGAAATTCAAATAAAGGTCCGTTCCACTGGGAGTCACGCTTTGCAAGATAGTTGTTAACCGTTACAACGTGAACACCGCGACCGGTAAGAGCGTTAAGATAAACCGGAAGAGTTCCAACAAGAGTTTTTCCTTCACCTGTTGCCATCTCAGCAATTTTACCCTGGTGAAGTACGATACCACCGATCAACTGCACATCATAATGAACCATGTCCCAGGTAACATTGATTCCCGCTGCATCCCAAGTGTTGTACCATATCGCTTTGTCGCCTTTGATCTCAACCGATTTGCGGGTAGAAGCAATGTCTTTATCCATCTGAGTCGCGGTCACTTCAATCGCTTTCAGTTCTTTTAATCGTCTTGCAGTTTCTTTAACAACAGAGAATGCTTCAGGAAGAATTTCATCAAGGATCTCCTGATTCTTCTTCACGATAGTTTTTTCCAGCTCATCGATCTGTCCGTAGAGCTTTTCTTTTTCATCAACTTCAACTGTAAGGTCAGTATCGATCTTTGTTCTGATACTATCTATTTCCGCCTGCTCTTTTGAGACAAAGTCTGCAATGCGTTTTTTTAATTCTGTCGTTTTTCCTCTTAGCTGATCATTGCTTAATGAAGCATATTTAGGAAATTCAGCAAGGATCTTATCTAGAATAGGTTGTATCTCTTTTAAATCCCGGTCTGATTTTGTTCCAAATAATTTGGAAACACTTTTAGTAAAAAAATCTAACATTATGAATCTTTGTTTTTATTAAAAGTAAGGCTGTTTAAAAATTTTAAAAGCTTTTACTTCTTATTCTGCTTTGGCAGAAATGTGATTAAATATGAATTAAAATTTGGACAGCAAAAATAGTGTTTTTTAGCGGAGTTAAGGCAAAAATATTCAGCTATTTGGGTCTGATTTAGTCAATAATTGTTCCTTTGATGGGATTGTGACAAATTAACAGATTGTCCTCGAAAAGGCTCATGAATAGAGGAGAGAAAAAAACTTACTTAAGTACTTCAAACATTGCTTTGGCTTTCAGGAGGCATTCTTCGTATTCTGTTTCCGCTTCAGCCTTCGAAGTTATGGCGCTCCCGGTCATGAATGACAAATACTTATTATTAGAATTATAAAGTATACTTCGTATAATTACGTTAAAGTCGAAGTCGCCACTCGGATCAATATATCCTAATGCACCGGAATAAGCACCCCTCATTGTGCTTTCCGTTTCTTCAATGATCTTCATTGCGCTTACTTTGGGTGCACCAGTCATGGATCCCATCGGAAATGTCGCATTGAGAATATCTGAGAAAGATATATTTTCTTTCAACTCACAACTGATTGTCGAGATCATTTGATGAACCTGGGCAAAGGAGTAAATTCCAAATAGTTCATCAACATTAACAGTTCCTCTTTTGGCAATTTTTGAGAGATCATTTCTTACAAGATCAACGATCATTACATTTTCATTCTGCTCTTTTTTATCGTTGCCGAGTTGCTGCTTCAATTCTTCATCTTTTAATTTATCCTCAGCTCTTTTAATTGTTCCCTTCATTGGCTGAGAGATAATTTTATTCCCTTTCTTTTTCAGAAAACGTTCAGGACTTGCGGATAAAATATAATGTTCATTTAGTTTGCAGAATGCAGAAAATGGTGCCAGGGATGTCTTATCCAGCTTGTTGAAAACAGCAGGCGGATCGATCTCTGCATTTTCGGAATAAAATTCCTGACAGAGATTTATTTCATAGATGTCACCTCTTTCAATGTGTTGTTTTATTTTATTAAATGTGTTTATATATTCTTCTTTACTGATGCGATTATGTATTTCGATTTTATCTGTTGTGCTCAGTTGAGCCGAATCGGAAAATGTCAAATCATAAATGTTTTGAGCTTGGTCTGCTGATATATTGTTATCATCGAATTGAAGATGTATTGTTTCATTTTTTATCAGAATGACAACTTTGGGCGAAAAAAAATGAAGCAATGGAAATCTATGTCCATCATGGTTTTGAGAAGAAAGATCTTCAATAGAATTTTTCAGATCATAACTTAAAAAACCGAAAAGCCATCCTTTATTTTTCGTATAAAATTCTTGTAGTTCAGAAAAAACAGACTCATAGGATTTTATCACGATCTCCTGTGAAGCACCAATAGCGAGCAAAGCATCAAATTCACTTACCTGATCTGAATTATAATTTTTATTCGAATTGTAATAGCAGACGTGATCAAATCGTTCGTTTAACCCATGAATATTGGGTTGCGGAGTCTTGCTTGTTTTTTTATACAGAATAGTTTGAAGCACATGCAAAGATATATTTCTAATCGACTCAGGTTCAGATCTCATTTTGTGTAAAAACACCTACTTATGAGATTGAGTTTTCTTCCCACCACCAAAATTTGCCGGTGAAAATTTTCTCGATCTCTTTATCTAAAATGCATTCCAAGGATTTAAGAAATTTTAAAAACGTTCAAAACCGTTGTTTAAAACCTAAAGTTTTCAACAAAGTGGTAAAATGTGGTAAAAAGTGGTAAATATTTCTTTATTTTTACACCAGAAAGCCGAAAATCAATATGAACAGCTTGTTTGGAGTATATGAATGCAGTGCAGACGCTAAAGGGCGCGTCATGCTTCCTGTTGCGTTCAAGAAGCAGCTGACAACCGTATTGGATGGTGGTTTTGTGATGAAGCGTTCGATCTTCAGTAAATCTTTGGAGTTATATCCGATGGCAACGTGGAACGACATGGTGAAGGAGGTAAACAAGTTGAATAAGTTCATTAAGAAGAATGTGGAATTCATCAGGATGTTCAACTACGGTGTTGTGCCTGTTGAATTGGATAGTACAGGTCGTTTATTGATACCAAAAGATTTAAGTGGCTTTGCCGGAATCTCAAAAAATGTGGTAATGGCTGCAGCGGGAGATAGAATTGAGATCTGGGATAAAAAAGCTTACGAGAAGTTTATCAATGACAGTACTTCTGACTTTGAAAAACTTGCGGAGGATGTGATGGGCGGAATTACACCTACACCAAAAGATCCTGATACTAAATAGATGGAATATCATAATCCTGTTCTTTTAAAAGAGTGTATTGAGGGTCTGAAGATCAATCCGGAAGGGACGTATGTTGATGTGACCTTCGGAGGAGGTGGTCATTCAAGAGAGATCTTAAAATATTTAACAACAGGAAAGTTGTATGCATTCGATCAGGATGATGATGCTCAGAAAAATAAGATCGTTGATCCTCGCTTTGTATTGATCAAACAGAATTTCAGATATCTGAAAAACTTTTTGAAGATGTACAATGCATTGCCTATCGATGGTTTGCTAGCGGATTTGGGTGTTTCTTCTCATCAGTTTGATGAAGCTGAGAGGGGTTTTTCTACAAGATTTGAAGCAGCGCTTGATATGAGAATGGATCAGAATGCAAAGCTGACTGCTGCAGAAGTGATCGCAACTTATAGTGAAGAAGATCTGAAAAGAATTTTTAAAACATATGGTGAAGTTGATAATGCCGGGTATCTCGCTTCGATAATTTTTCATACGAGAAAAGAAAAAGCAATCACAACTGTGAATGATCTGAAGAGTGCAATTATAAAATGTGTGAAACGTGGAAGAGAGAATCAGTATTACGCTCAGGTTTTTCAGGCATTGCGAATTGAAGTGAATAAAGAGCTGGAGGTGCTGGAAGAGTTGTTGATGCAGAGTCTTGATGTTTTAAAACCGGGAGGAAGATTGGTTGTGATATCATATCACTCGTTAGAAGACAGGTTAGTTAAGAATTTTACAAGAACGGGAAAATTTGCAGGAGAAGTGGAGAAGGATTTTTTTGGAAATCAATTAACTCCATTTGTTCAGATCACAAGAAAGCCGATTGTTCCGAGCGATAAAGAGAATGAAGAGAATAGTAGAGCGAGAAGTGCGAAATTGAGGATTGCAGAAAAGAAATAATAAAAATTTCAGATTTCAAGTTTCAGGTTCTGTGTTTTATAAAAAAATGTTTTTGAGAAAGATTGCCAACTGCCTACGAATAATTGCCAACTGTTATAATGGGAAATAAGTTCAAAGAACATACAAAGCCTGAAGAGCCGAAAGCACCTCAAAAGCCTGCAAAGGAAAATAAGATGGTGAAGTCGGTAGCAAGTGTTGTAAGCGGGAATTTTCTTTCTAAGGATACAACAATTAAAAATCTGCCTTTTGTTTTCTTTTTGTCTTTCCTTGCTATATGCTACATCGCTAATGGTTATTACGCAGATGATCAGGTTAGAAAAGTAAACAAGCTGAGTAATGATATCAAAGAATTAAGAACACAATATATAGTAGTGAAAGATTCATTGGTTATAAAAAGTAAACAGACAGAAGTTGCAAAAGCATTGGCATTGCAGCAAACAGGTATTAAGGAAAGCGTTGTTCCTCCTAAAAAAATTGTAGTAAAAACAATTAGCACCACCCCTCAAAAAGATTAAGTAATTGGAAGAAAGAAAAGACATACTGTGGCGTGTATATCTCATATATTTTATTATATGCCTTTTCGGTGTCGCTATTATTTCCAAAGTTTTTATCATTCAGTTCTCTGAAGGCGACAAATGGAGAGCTCAGGCAGAAAAATTCTCAACAAAGGTTTTTGAAATTGAAGCTGTTCGCGGAAATATCTACGATGTGAACGGAAGTTTATTGGCTACTTCACTTCCATACTTTGAAGTTGGAATGGATGTGAATACAGATGCTATCACTAAGGAAGTATTTAATGATAATGTTGATTCGCTTTCTATTTGTCTTGCCCAACTTTTTAAAGATAAATCGTGGAAACAATATCGTAAAGAATTAGTGAAGGCCCGGAAAGGTGGCGACAGATGGGTTGTTCTGCAGAGAAATGTTTCTTATACGGATCTGCAGAAAATGAAAAGGTTTCCTATTCTGAGAAGAGGGAAAAATCGCGGAGGATTTATTTATCTGCAAACTAACAAACGTGAACGTCCATTTCAATTCCTTGCCGCTCGTACTATCGGAAAGTTAAATGAGAACGGAACCGGAAAGTCATACGGTCTGGAAGCAGCATTTGACAGCATACTTGTGGGTACTACAGGAAAAAGAACAAAGCAGAAAATAGCCGGTGGTATCTGGAGACCGATCAATTCAGATAATGAAATTGAACCGAAAGATGGTTCTGACATAGTTACAACAATTGATATCAATGTGCAGGATGTTGCAGAAAATTCTCTGATGAATTGTTTGAAAAAACATGGCGCTGATCACGGATGTCTTATCCTGATGGAGATCAAAACAGGTGAAGTAAAAGCCATCGCTAATCTTAAGAGAAACAACAAGGATACTGCACAATATCTTGAAAATCTGAACTACGCTGTTGGTCAGGCTACTGTTCCTGGTTCAACGTTCAAGCTTCCTTCTTTGGTTGCTGTAATGGAAGATTTTGATGTTAACCTTAATGAGGTTGTTGACATTGGAGATGGTACATGTTATTATAGTAATGTTCCTGTTCGTGATTCACATCATCCTGAAAAAAGCAAAGTAACTGTGCAGGAAATTTTTGAGCAAAGTTCAAATGTTGGAGTTACAAAGATCATTACAAGATATTATGCGAAAGATCCGCAGAAATATATTGACCGATTGAATAAAATGAACCTTGGTTCTCCTTTGAATGTTAGTCTGCCCGGAGAAGCGAAACCATACATAAAAAGCACCGATGATAAAACATGGTCGAAGATCTCATTGCCATGGATCAGCTATGGTTATGAAACAAGGATCACTCCGTTACAGATTCTAACTTTTTATAGTGCTATTGCAAATAATGGAAGAATGATGAGACCAATGTTTGTAAAAGAAGTGAAGCAACGCGGTAAGGTGATCCGTGAATTCAAGCCTGAAGTTATTGATGAGTCGATCTGTTCTCAGAAGACAGTTGATAAGGCTAAGAAAATGATGGAAGGTGTTGTTTCAAACGGGACGGCAAAAAGTTTAAAAGCTGCAGATTACCTAATAGCAGGTAAAACAGGAACAGCGCAAATGGGATTAGTGAATGGTAAAATGACTTATCAGGCATCTTTCGTAGGATATTTTCCTGCAGACAACCCTAAATATGCATGTATAGTAGTGGTAAGTGCACCCAGCGGGGATGCTTATTATGGCGGTGCTGTAGCGGGTCCGGTATTCAAGGACGTAGCTGATAAAGTTTATTCAACAAGTCTTGAAATTCATAAAGAAATTAATTCAGTTCAGCCAAAGTATTCTGCAAAAGCTCCTCCTGTTAAACAGGGAAACAAAGAAGCGATCGAGACTGTGTTGAAAACACTGAAAGTAAGGGTCAATTTAACGGATGAGAAAAGTGAGTGGGTTTCAGCAACTACTAAAGATTCCGTTTCTCTGACATTGCAATCAAAACATACTGAAGAAGCATTGAAACGTGGTATAGTTCCAAACCTTGTTGGAATGACTGCACAGGATGCATTATTTCTTCTGGAAAATAATGGGATGAGAGTGAAAATAATTGGTAATGGAGCTGTTGCATCTCAATCAATAGAAGCGGGAAAAACATTTACAAAAGGAACACAAATCATTTTACAACTGATCTGATCTAATGAAGTTATTAAAGGACATACTTTATAAAGCCGGACTGACAGAGGTGGAAGGATCTACTAATGTAGCGATCACTGCCATAAGCTTTGATTCCCGTAAAGTTGAAAAAGATAGTTTGTTTGTTGCTGTTAAAGGAACATTAAGTGATGGTCATAAATATATAGATGACACAATTTCAAAAGGTGCAATCGCTATTCTTTGTGAGGATTTCCCTGTTAAGCTGAATGAAAAGGTTACTTATATAAAAGTAAATGATACAACACTTGCTCTTGGTATAGTAGCTTCTAATTTTTATGATAATCCTTCAGAAAAAATAAAGCTTGTTGGAGTAACGGGAACAAATGGAAAAACCACTACTGTAACCTTATTATTCAATCTGTTTAAAAAATTAGGTTACAAAGTAGGCTTATTATCAACTGTAAAGAATCAGATCAATAATGATGTGATTCCTGCTACACATACAACACCTGATGCCATTCAGTTAAATGCAATGCTGCGTCAGATGATCGAAAAGGGCTGCACGCATTGTTTTATGGAAGTAAGCTCGCATGCAGTTGTTCAGAATCGTATTGCCGGTATAACTTTTACCGGAGGTGTATTTACAAACATTACACACGATCATCTCGATTACCATAAAACATTTGATGAGTATATCAAAGCAAAGAAAAAATTCTTTGACGGACTTAGTGCGAATGCATTTGCACTCACAAACCGCGATGATTCTAACGGAGAAATAATGCTGCAGAATACACGCGCTTCAAAACGTACTTACTCATTGCGTTCGATGGCGGATTTTAAATGTCGTGTTGTTGAAAATCAATTCAGCGGACTTCTATTAAACATCGATAATCAGGAAGTTTGGAGTAAGCTGATCGGAAGCTTCAATGCTTTTAACCTCTTAGCAGTATACGCTACAGCAATTTTACTTAAAGAAGATAAAACAAATGTTCTTACAACATTAAGCACCCTTAGTTCTGTTGAAGGCCGTTTTCAATATATCAGAACAGATAACGGAGTGATCGGCATTGTTGATTACGCTCATACGCCTGATGCTTTAATGAATGTTTTGAAAACGATCAATGATATCCGCACAGGAAATGAAAAAGTAATCACTGTGGTCGGATGCGGTGGAGATCGTGATTCGGTGAAACGTCCGGTTATGGCAAAGATTGCGTGTGATTTCAGTACCAAAGTAATTCTCACATCAGATAACCCAAGAAGTGAAGAACCGGAAGCAATCATTAAAGACATGCAAGCAGGAGTTGATGGAGTGAACAGAAAGAAAACGATTTCAATGACGGATCGGGCCGAAGCTATTAAAACGGCTTGTTCTTATGCAGAACCGGGAGACATAATTCTTATTGCAGGTAAGGGTCATGAAAAGTACCAGGAAATAAAAGGAGTGAAGCATGAATTTGATGATATGCTGGTGTTACAGGAGAATTTGAGATTATTTGACAAATAAGATTGCTTGTAATTAACAATAAAACACATTAAGAATGTTCTACTATCTATTCGATTTTTTAGACAAACAATTTGACTTTCCGGGGGCAGGTGTGTTTCAGTACATTTCCTTCAGAGCTGCAATGGCGCTTATTGTTTCGCTTCTTATATCACTTGTCTTCGGTAAAAAGATCATTGATCTTCTTCACCGCAAACAAGTGGGTGAAACAGTAAGGGACCTTGGTTTACAAGGGCAAATGGAAAAGAAAGGCACTCCTACAATGGGCGGCTTGATCATACTTTCTGCGATAGTTATTCCTACGCTTCTTTTTGCAAAGCTGAGTAATGTTTATATAATTCTAATGCTTGTTTCAACGGTATTGCTTGGCGGTATTGGTTTCCTTGACGATTACATAAAAGTATTTAAAAAGAATAAAGCGGGATTAGCTGGAAAATTTAAAGTGCTAGGTCAGATAGGGATCGGATTGATAGTAGGGATCACACTTTATTTTAATGATGGAGTAGTAGTTAAAGAAAAACTTTACAGCGGTCAGATTGCCTTTCCAACCGAGCTTGTTAACGGCTCGGAGCAACATCCTCATTTACCGGAATATTCCACAGAAGAAACTAAGTCAATGAAAACGACTATTCCTTTTGTAAAGAATAATGAATTCGATTATTCTTCATTACTGTCTTTTCTTGGTGGTGATTATGCACAATGGGCATGGTTGATCTTCATTCCTTTTGTAATTCTGATCGTTACTGCCGTTTCAAACGGTGCAAATATCACAGATGGAATTGATGGGCTGGCTACAGGTACGTCAGCTATTATTGGAGTTGTCCTAGGAATACTTGCTTACGTATCGGGTAACACTGTTTTCGCAGATTACCTAAACATCATGTACATACCAAACTCTGGTGAGCTAGTAATTTTTATAGCAGCCTTTGTTGGAGCATGTGTTGGGTTCTTATGGTACAACTCCTTTCCTGCACAGGTATTTATGGGTGATACAGGCAGTCTTGCACTTGGCGGCATCATCGCAGTATTTGCAATTGCTATTCGTAAAGAATTGCTTATCCCCATCCTATGCGGAGTATTTCTGGTTGAGAATTTATCGGTAATGATGCAGGTCGCATATTTCAAAAGAATGAAAAAGAAATTCGGAATTGAGTATGCTCGTGAAAACCGACTGTTCAAAATGGCTCCGCTTCATCATCATTATCAGAAGTTAGGAATGCATGAATCAAAGATTGTTTCCCGCTTTTGGATCATCGGAATCATGCTGGCAGTATTAACAATAGTAACTCTGAAATTAAGATAAAATGAAACGCCTGGTAATACTTGGTGGTGGGGAAAGCGGTGTAGGCACAGCGGTGCTTGCACAGAAAAAAGGATTTGATGTTTTTCTTTCTGATAAAGGAAAGTTAAAAGATAAATACAAGGACGTTCTTTCAAAATATGGAATTGCATGGGAAGAAGAAAAGCATACGACTGATCTTATTCTTAACGCAGACGAAGTGGTGAAAAGTCCGGGCATTCCGGATAATTCAGAAATGGTAAAAGCTCTTCGTACAAAAGGAGTAAATGTAATATCCGAGATCGAGTTTGCAGGAAGATATACGAATGCAAAAAAAATCTGCATAACGGGAAGTAACGGAAAGACAACAACGACTTTGCTTACATACCACATGTTCAAAAAGGCAGGATTAAATGTAGGATTGGGCGGTAATGTAGGAAAGAGCTTCGCAATGCAGGTGGCAGAAAATGACTTCGACTATTACATATTAGAGTTAAGCAGTTTTCAATTGGATGGCATGTTTGAATTTAAAGCTGACATCGCAGTACTGTTAAATATAACACCTGACCATTTGGATAGGTACGATTACAAACTGGAAAATTATGCTGAATCGAAGTTCAGGATCATTCAGAATCAGACGGAAGCAGATGCCTTTATTTATTGCATTGATGATGAGGTAACAATGAAAACACTTGCATCAAAAAATATAAAATCAAAACAATATCCTTTTTCAATTAAAAAGGAATTAGAAATAGGAGCATACTTAAAAAACAACGATCAGCTAATAATAAACACAAACAACACAAACCCCTTATTTATGACAATACAAGAACTAGCATTGCAAGGAAAACACAACATCTACAACTCTATGGCAGCAGGTGTTACCGGTAAATTAGTGGAAATGAGAAAAGAAGCTATCCGCGAAAGCCTTTCTGATTTTCATAACATTGACCATCGTCTGGAAGTGGTAGGAAATGTTCATGGTATTGAATTCATTAATGATTCAAAAGCAACGAATGTAAACTCTACATGGTATGCTTTGGAAAGTATGAATAATCCTGTGATCCTGATCTTAGGTGGTGTTGATAAAGGAAATGATTATTCCATGCTTAATGAATTAGTTAAGGAAAAAGTTAAAGCGATCATCTGTTTAGGTACAGATAATAAAAAGATCATTAAAGCTTTTGGCGGTATGGTAGAAACTATCCTTGAAGCGAAATCTGCTAAGGAAGCTGTAGCTCAATCATACAAGATCGGAAAGAAAGGCGATACAGTTCTATTGTCTCCAGCTTGTGCAAGTTTCGATATGTTCGAAAATTATGAAGACCGCGGAACTCAGTTTAAACAGGCAGTTCGCGCATTGTAATTAATTTATTCTGGTTTAAATTATTTATCCATGACCGACAATAATAAAATTAAAAATGATCAGGCCACAGCGAAACTCTCGTTGTTACGTCAGCGTGTTGCTTCTTCTGAAGATGATCATAATATGGAGTTTGTTGATACGATCAATGGGGTAGCGTATATCAATGATTCCAGGGCGATAAGAATTACTGCAACCAGAAATTCCCTTGAAGGGATCGATACCGGTATTGTTTTGATTATTGGTGGAGATGATAATACGAATGATTACTCTGTTTTAGCTGAGCAGGTGATCAAAAAAGTGGTTTCCATAATTTATCTTGGTAACAACAGTGACTTGATATTAAAACATTTTTCAAGTCATTCATTGTTTTTTGCAAAAGCTGAAGATCTGAAAGAGGCTGTAAATATTGCGGATTCATATTCAAGATCCGGAGACGTTGTGTTGTTTTCTCCAGCTTGTCCCAATTGTTCTGTTTATGAAAATTACATGACAAGAGGAAATGCTTTCAAAGCTCTAATAAAGGAATTAAAAAATAAATGAATATATTAAAATATATAAAAGGTGATAAGGTGATCTGGACAGTTGTTGTCCTGCTTTCTTTATTATCCATATTGGTTGTTTACAGCTCTGTTGTAGCTCTGGCTTATCGCTATAAGAACGGTGATACAGGTTCTTACCTGATCAAGCATATCTTTATTATGGGTTCTGGTATATTTCTGATGTATTTAATTCACAAGGTTAAATATTCTTATTTCTCAAGAATTTCTCAGATCGCTGTTTTTATCGCTGCTCCGCTCTTATTATATACTTTGTTGAAAGGGGTGAGTGCGGGAGAAGCTAGCCGATGGTTGCCAATTCCGGGTACTTCGCTGACTTTTCAGACATCTGATTTTGCAAAGCTTGCACTTATAACATATGTTGCACGGATGTTATCAATAAAGCAGGATGTTATTAAAGACTTTAAACAGGCTTTTCTTCCTATACTTTTACCGGTTGTAATTATTTGCGCATTGATATTTCCTGCTAACTTTTCCACTGCTGCATTGCTTTTTCTTAATTGTCTTGTTCTAATGTTCGTTGGAAGAATGAATGCAAAACACTTGTGGCTTCTTATTGGTTCGGGAATGGTGTTTATTGCTTTGCTGCTGACTTTGATATGGAATTTTCCTAATGCGATCCCACGTGGACCAACCTGGAGAGCGCGTATCGAAAATTTTGTTAGTGGGGACAGTCAAAGTAATTTCCAGGCAGAACAAGCCAAGATAGCTATAGCGACCGGAGGAGTAATTGGTAAAGGTCCGGGGAATAGCATGCAAAGAAATTTTCTTCCTCAGGCATCTTCAGATTTTATTTATGCGATAGTGATTGAAGAATGGGGATTAATAACTGCAGTGATAATTGTTTTTTTATATGTCATAATGTTTTTTAGAGGAGTGAGGATCGCGAATAAAAGTGAAAAAACATTTGGTAGTCTACTTGCCATAGGATTGACATTTAGTCTGGTCTTTCAGGCAATGATAAATATGGCAGTGGCGGTTAATTTATTTCCTGTTACAGGGCAGCCATTGCCTTTAATAAGTATGGGAGGAACATCCATCTGGTTCACGAGTATAGCGATAGGAATAATTTTAAGCGTTAGCCGTGAAGCTGACACAAACGAGGAAGGAGGAGCAGTTGCAGCAGCTTAGAATAATTGTTAGTGGCGGAGGTACTGGCGGCCATATTTTTCCCGCTATCGCGATTGCGAATGCTATAAAGACGCTTAGACCTGATACCGAATTTTTATTTGTTGGGGCAGAAGGAAAAATGGAAATGGAAAAAGTTCCTGCAGCCGGTTATAAAATAGAAGGTTTATGGATCTCGGGATTTCAGAGAAAACTAACCTTGTCTAATCTTGCATTTCCCTTTAAGGTTATAAGCAGCATTTTAAAAGCAAAAAGAATATTAAAAACATTTAAGCCTGATGCTGTTATTGGAACCGGTGGATTTGCAAGTGGTCCAATGCTTCAGGTTGCAGCAAGCAAGGGGATTCCTACATTGATCCAGGAACAGAACTCATATGCAGGTATTACCAATAAAATTCTTTCACAAAAAGTGGATCGTATTTGCGTAGCTTATTCAGGTATGGAAAAATTCTTTCCAAAACAAAAGATCATTCTTACTGGTAATCCGGTTCGACAGGATATTTTGAGTTTGGAAGGAAAGCGCGATCGGGGACTCGAATTTTTTGGTCTTGATGCTAATAAAAAAACAATTCTTGTCATTGGAGGAAGCCTTGGTGCAAGGACAATTAATGAAAGTATAATGAATTGCCTTGATGATTTCGCCTCCAATAACATACAGTTGATCTGGCAAACAGGGAAAGGATATTTTGAAACTGCTAAAAATGGAGTTGCTAAATACGAAGGGAAAGGAATAAAGGCATTTGATTTCATTCAGAAAATGGATCTGGCTTATGCAGTGTCGGATGTGGTTATTTCGCGAGCCGGTGCAAGTTCTGTTTCGGAATTATGTCTGGTTAGAAAGCCTACTATTCTTATTCCATCACCAAATGTAGCGGAAGATCATCAGACAAAAAATGCTATGGCTCTTGTTACATATAATGCAGCTATTATAATAAAAGACGTTGACGCAAAGAATCAATTAAAAGCAGAAGCAATTAAGTTGGTAAAAGATGAAGAGGCTTGTTTTAAACTCTCGGAGAATATTTCACGACTTGCATTACCCGACTCTGCAATTGTGATAGCCAATGAAGTAATAAGTTTAATAAATAATAAAAAGTAAGAGTTCAATGAAGAACATAACTCACATATATTTTCTTGGTATCGGAGGTATTGGAATGAGTGCATTGGCACGTTATTTCAAAGCCATGGGGAAACATGTGAGCGGGTATGATAAAACACCAACTAAGCTTACCGATGAACTTATTGCTGAAGGAATAAGTATTCATTTTGAGGATAATATGGATCTTGTTGAAAATGATTTTAAGTCAACAGGGATTAAATCTCAGATATTAATTGTTTATACACCGGCAGTTCCAAAAGATCACAGTGAATATGTTTTTTTTAATAATAACGGTTTCAATATTAAGAAGAGGGCAGAGGTATTAGGAATGATTACCGGATCGGCACGTACCATTGCTGTAGCCGGGACTCATGGGAAAACTACTACTTCATCACTTGTTGCCCATATCTTAAAAACAGCAGGGCTTGATCCTTCAGCTTTCCTGGGTGGTATTACTCAGAATTACAATACAAATTTGTTGTTGAGTGAGAAGCTAAAAGAACCGGAAGAAAACAAGAGTAAAAATATTGTGGTTGTTGAAGCCGATGAATATGACCGTTCATTCCTGACATTGCATCCTGAAATTGCTGTTATCACTTCAGTTGATGCAGATCACCTCGATATCTATGGTGATAAAAGTCATGTTGAAGAATCATTCTCAATGTTTGCAAATTTAGTAACCGAGAAATTAATTGTTAAAAAAAGTATCGCTGAAAAAGTTCGGTCATCAAGATCACCGATCACTTATTCAGTCGATGACCATTATGCGGATTATTATGCATCGGATATAAAGATTGAGAATGGTTATTATCACTACAGTATCCATACTCCAAAAGGGGTGATGATCAATTTAACATTAGGTCTGCCGGGGAAGCATAATGTAGAAAATTCCGTGGCTGCGGTTGCTATTGCACGTGAGTTACATATTGCTGATGTTTTTATTAAAGATGCCTTAAGGACATTTGGAGGAGTAAGAAGACGTTTCGACTATAAGATTAAATCAGAGGATCTTATTTATATAGATGATTACGCTCATCATCCTGAAGAATTAAAAGCGACTATTAATTCAGCCAAAGAAATGTATCCGGGAAAAAAGATAACAGGAGTATTTCAACCTCATCTTTTTTCAAGAACAAGAGACTTCGTAGATGATTTTGCAAAAAGCCTGGATCTTCTGGACGACTGTATCCTGTTGGAGATCTATCCTGCCCGTGAGTTGCCAATTGAAGGTGTAACATCACAAATGCTGCTCGATAAGATGAAAAATGATAACAAAATGATCTGTCAGAAACAGGATCTTCTTGACGTGATCGCAAATAAGAATGTTCAGGTGCTCCTTACCATGGGTGCGGGGGACATTGATACATTCGTTGAACCGATAAGAAATAAATTAGTTAAAAAGTAAAAAGTGCAAAAAGTAAAAAAAATAGCATTTATAACATTCTGGTTACTGATTGTGTCAGGATTGCTGATAAGCCTTGGTTTTGTAAATAAAGAGCAGGAGGCGATGCTGTGTAAGAAATTAGATGTCACGGTTAATCAGGATAATGATCTGTATTTTTTGGATAAGATCGATATCACTCAGATATTAAAAGATCGCGGAGACTCAATTGTAAATCAGCCTAAGCATACAATTGATGTTGCAGATATTGAGCGAACCTTAAACAGTCATGCAGCCATTGCTTCAACAGAAGTTTCCATGAGTATTGACGGAGTTGTTAAGGTGAATGTAAAACAAAGAAATCCTATAATTCGAGTGATCAATAATGATGGCGACAGTTATTATCTTGATGATGAAGGAAAGCTTATGCCGCTTTCTGATAAATATACAATGAAGGTATTAGTTGCAAATGGTAATATTTCGGAGCCTTATTCAAAACGTTATATGTACTCTGCAGAAACAATAGGGAATGATAGTGCATTGGCAGCTGTTAGTAAACTGGATGAATTGTTTGCGATGGCGAGGTTTATTAATGCAGATCCCTTCTGGAAGGCTCAGATCCATCAGATTTATTACAATCAGGAAAATGATATGGAAGTTGTTCCTATGATCGGGGATCAGAAAATAATATTTGGTGATACAACTGCAATGGAGGAGAAATTTAATAAGCTCCTTACGTTTTATCAACAGGGCTTGAGTACTACAGGTTGGTGGTACAAGTATTCAACTATAAACTTAAAGTTCAGGAATCAAATCGTTTGTACAAAAAAATAATAAATATCTAAAATGGAACCATCAGAAATTGTAGTTGGCTTAGACATCGGGACAACAAAGATCGTAGCAATTGTAGGACGCAGGAACGAGTTCGGAAAAATTGAAATCCTGGGAATGGGAAAGTCTGAATCGTATGGTGTTGCCCGCGGTGTAGTGCAGAATATCGATCAGACTGTACAGGCTATCCGTGCCGCTGTTGCTGATGCTGAGAATAAATCAGGAGTTGATATTAAAGTAGTGAATGTTGGAATTGCAGGTCAGCATATTAAAAGTATGCAGCATCGCGGAATAAAAACACGTTCGAGCATTGAGGAAGAGATCTCTCAGAAAGATATCGATGCTTTGATCGATGATATGTTCAAACTTGTTATGCAGCCGGGTGAAGAGATTATTCATGTGCTTCCGCAGGAATATATTATTGATAATGAACAGGGAATTAAAAATCCGATCGGTATGTCAGGTATTCGTCTCGAGGCAAACTTTCACATCATAACCGGACAGATAGCAGCAGCCCGTAACATTTACAAATGTGTGCACAAAGCTTCTTTGGAGGCTTCCGGTTTAACCTTGGAGCCACTAGCAAGTGCGGATGCTGTTTTGAGTCTTGAAGAAAAAGAAGCCGGAGTTGTACTGGTAGATATTGGTGGAGGTACTACCGATGTTGCAATCTTCCAGGATGGGATCATTCGTCATACTGCAGTAATTCCTTTCGGAGGAAATGTTATTACTGAAGACATTAAAGAAGGCTGTACAATAATTAAGAGTCAGGCTGAGTTGTTGAAGATCAAGTTCGGATCAGCATTAGCAAGCGAGAATCAGGAGAATGAGATAGTTTCCATTCCGGGATTAAGAGGTCGTCCACATAAGGAAATATCTGTGAGAAATCTATCCGCAATTATTCAGGCAAGAATGGAAGAGATCATAGAGCATGTTTATTATGAGATCAAGAACTCGGGTTACGAAAAAAAGCTGATTGCCGGAATCGTTGTTACAGGCGGTGGAGCACAGCTGAAGCATGTGACTCAATTGGTTGAATACATTACAGGAATGGATACAAGAATTGGTTATCCGAATGAACATCTTGCAAAAGGAACGGAAGATGTTACACTTCCAATGTTTGCCACTTCAGTTGGTTTAGTTATGAAAGAACTTCAAAGAATTGATAAACAAAATCAAAGTAATGCTGTTACATCAACCTCTACGGCCACAAGTATTAAAGGGCATTCCAAGGACAGGTCAACAGGATTCTTTGATAAGCTTAAAAAGTTTTTTGATGAGGATACCAATCAGAATTAAATAGAAAATATGTAATGAAATTAACATTGCATAGTTAGTAACTAACAGAGAGTGTGTGAATTCTATATTGAAAAATACAGGAATTTTATACCTTGAAGAATAATAGTATCGCTAGAAGCTAAGAATATCAACCGTTTTTAAATAAATAACAAGATGATGAAATTTGATTTACCCCATGACAACTCCTCAATTATCAAAGTAATTGGAGTAGGCGGAGGCGGAAGTAACGCTGTAAACCACATGTATAAACAAGGCATTAAAGGTGTTGATTTTATTGTATGCAATACAGATCAGCAATCTTTAGACATCAGTCCTGTTCCTTTAAAAATAGTTCTTGGCTCAAGTCTTACAAAAGGACGCGGTGCAGGATCTTTACCAGAAGTTGGTAAAAATGCTGCTATTGAAAGCATTGAGGAAGTGAAAGCGATCCTGGGAAATAATACAGAAATGGTTTTCATCACTGCCGGATTAGGCGGTGGCACCGGAACAGGGGCTGCTCCTGTAATTGCACAGGCTGCTAAAGAAATGGGAATATTAACTGTTGGTATTGTTACAATACCATTTGGCTTCGAAGGTAAAAAACGTAAAGCTCAGGCTGATGCAGGTTTAGAATCTCTTAAAGCAAATGTTGATACATTACTTGTTATCAGCAATGATAAACTTCGTGAGATTTACGGAAATTTAAAAGTGACTGAAGCTTTCGGTCATGCTGATGATATTTTAACGACAGCTGCTAAAGGTATCGCTGATATCATTACTACAACTTTACAGATCAATACAGATATTAACGATGTTAAAACGGTAATGAAGAATAGTGGTGTTGCAATCATGGGTTCTGCACAGGCAAGCGGTGAACATCGCTCATTACGTGCTGTTGAACAGGCAATGGCTTCACCGTTGTTAAACGACAGCAATATTAAAGGTGCACGTTATGTATTGGTAAATGTGACTTGCGGTGAAGACGAGATCACTATGGATGAACTTGGTGAGATCACTGATTATATCCAGGATGCTGCAGGTATGACTGCAGAGGTTATCAAAGGTTACGGTGTTGATTCTTCTTTAGGTGATAAAGTAAATGTTACCATCATCGCAACAGGATTTAATTCAAATGCAGATCTTGGTATCCAGATCGAAAGAGCTCCTGAGAAGAAAGTTTATTCTTTAATGGATGAGCCTAAGAAAGTTGAAGTTACTCCAATTGAGAATACCGTTTCTAAGTCTGAAGAGATGATCTCTTTTATTAAAGGAGAAGAGACATCAGTTGTTTCTGAAAATATAGTTCCAATGGTTGATGAAACTTCTGTTTCAATGAATGTTGAACAGGAAGAGATACTTTCAGAAAATGAACCATTCATGTTTGTAAGAGAAGAAGAAACTCCTGCTGCTGAATTTAATGAAGAGAAGCAGGTGACTTTTGAATTTGAGATAGCAAATAATACTAATGTATCGATTGATGAGGCTGAAGAGATCCAGCAATCATTTGAGGAACCCGTAATGTTCAATGAACCGGTTATTGAAAGCAAACAGGAAAACGTTATAATTTCAAAAGTAGAAGAGAGTGAGCAGTTGAAAAAAGCTCAGGATCGCGTTGCTAAATTGAAAGAGTTGAGCTTTAAATTAAAATCTCCAAATGGGTTATCAGAATTAGAGAATGAACCTGCTTACAAACGCAGAAATATCAATCTTGATTCTACACCTCATTCTTCTGAATCACAGGTATCGCGTTATACTTTGTCAGAAGGAGACGATAAGAAAGCTGAGATCAAACCAAACAACTCTTTCTTACACGATAATGTTGATTAATTTGCTTGAACAATAATGAGAAACGCCTCCGAGACCCGGAGGCGTTTTTATTTTTGGTATGTTCCGAAGATTAAATTTTATTTTTTTTCAATAGGTATAGTGAACTTGCTTTAATAAATATTTATGTAACTTTATTGCGATCAGTATATATTACTTTAAACTTATACATTTAATCTTTTTATAATTATGGCCTTAGAGGAAAAAATAAACGCTGACATTAAAACAGCTATGCTGGCGAAGGATTCAGTGAAACTGGAGTCATTACGTGCTGTGAAATCAGCCATTCTGTTATTAAAGACATCTCCGGAAGGATATACTGATGAAACAGAATTGAAAGCTTTACAAAAAATGGTAAAGCAGCGTAAAGAAACTGCAGATGTTTACAAAACACAAAACAGGGAAGATCTTGCTCAGGTTGAATTAACGCAGGCAGCCGTGATAGAGGCATACCTGCCAAAACAAATGTCAGAAGATGATATCAGGAAAGAAGTAGCTGCTATCATTTCCTCTGTAGGAGCTTCTTCTCCTGCCGACATGGGAAAAGTAATGGGAGTTGCAACAAAACAGCTGGCCGGCAAAGCAGATGGAAAGATCGTGTCAACAATTGTGAAAGAATTGCTTTCGAAATAAAATTGTATTTTTCTTAAATAAAAAATGCCGTTATTCGCGGCATTTTTTATTTATATAACTTTGATCAAAGAGGAAATTGTAATCCTATAGTAAGGATATTTTCAAGTGTCCAGAAATGATGGCTGGCTTTGCCTTCTCCAATTACAAGCACATTGGTGAAATTCGCAAATGAGCCTTTGGCAGTGTATTCCGCAAAGAAATATCTTGAATCATATCGAAGGCCTCCTTCTGATCCGGCAATAAATCCGGCTACATGAAAACGGTTGTCAAGTGTTTCTCCGAAAAGCTGAACCCGTGTTTTAGGTATGCCTATACCTGCACCCACTTTAATAATAGCGCTCAGGTGATGTCTGGTGTTTTTTGAATTCAATAGTTTGTGTCTCTTCACAATATTTAATAGAAGAAAATTAGCTCCATCGGAATGTTCGAAGGCAAGAAAATTATCCGGACTGATCATTGTATCAAGATCGTAATATTGTCCGTGGATTGTTCCTTTTAACCGTGCAGTCTGCCAATCACGCATCACATATTTTACATGGTCGAAGTTAAGCTCTATTGCAAGATCTCGTTTATCATTAAAATAATATCCTATCCGATAGACATACTGAGGGATTGTAAGTTCTGTATTAGGAATGTCTTTGAAACCAGGACGGTCTTTTGCCTCTATATTATATAATATAAAATCATAACTTTTAACTTGATTTTCAGAATCGTATTCAGTGGATGAATTTTTAAAATGAATATCACTTTTTGAAAACCAATCCTTGTTATAACCCCAGGAGAAATAAAATCTTCCTTTTTCGGATTTAACAGGTGGTGCTTCCTGAGCGAAGAAATTTATTGATGCGAAAAAAAATAAGAAAAAAACTGGGAAAGGATATTTCATTTAGGAGTCGAGTGCGAACTCCGTAAAATTACGTATTTTTGTGGATTTTTTTCCACAATTCTATAAAATAAAGGGACCCTGAGAATTTCTCAGGGTCCCTTTTATGTGATTAAATTAATATTACATCATTCCGCCCATTCCACCCATTCCCGGATTGCCCATTGGCATTGCCGGAGCATCTTCTTTCGCTTCAGCAAGAACGCATTCAGTTGTCAATAGCATCGCTGCAATTGAAGCAGCATTTTCCAATGCGATACGGGTTACTTTGGTAGGATCAATAACACCTGCACCTAATAAATTTTCATATTTATCACTGCGTGCATTGTAACCGAAATCACCTTTTCCTTCGCGTACTTTCTGAACGATAACCGCACCTTCTAATCCTGCATTAGCAACGATCTGGCGCAACGGTTCTTCGATAGCACGTCTAATGATAGCGATACCGGTAGTTTCGTCTTCATTAGCACCTTTCAGTTTGTCAAGCGCTTCGCAAGCTCTGATATATGCTACTCCACCTCCCGGTACAATTCCTTCTTCTACAGCAGCACGTGTTGCAGCAAGTGCATCGTCCACACGGTCCTTCTTTTCTTTCATTTCCATTTCAGTTGCAGCTCCAACATACAATACAGCTACTCCACCAGCAAGTTTCGCTAAACGTTCCTGAAGTTTTTCTTTATCATAATCAGATGTTGTAGACTCGATCTGAGATTTGATCTGGTTAACGCGGGCAGCGATATCTGCTTTCTTACCTGCACCATTAACAATAGTAGTATTGTCCTTATCAATTGTTACTTTTTCTGCTTTACCAAGATAATTAAGTTCAGCATTCTCAAGTTTGAATCCGCGCTCTTCGCTGATAAACACTCCGCCTGTTAAGATTGCGATGTCTTCAAGCATTGCTTTTCTTCTGTCACCAAATCCTGGTGCTTTGATAGCAGCAATTTTTAATGAGCTGCGTAAACGGTTTACAACTAAAGTCTGTAAAGCTTCTCCGTCAACATCTTCAGCAATGATAAGGATTGGTTTACCTGTTTGAACTGCTTTTTCAAGAACCGGTAAAAGTTCTTTCATTGCTGAGATCTTCTTCTCATATATAAGGATCAATGGATTCTCCAAAACTGCCTGCATTTTTTCTACATCAGTAATAAAATATGGAGAGATATAACCTCTGTCAAACTGCATTCCTTCCACAACTTCAACAGTTGTTTCTGTACCTTTCGCTTCTTCAACAGTAATAACACCTTCTTTTTTCACACGCTTCATTGCTTCCGCGATAAGCTTTCCGATTGTACTGTCATTGTTTGCAGAAATAGTAGCGACCTGCTCGATCTTTTTATTGTCGTTACCAACTTCCTGAGACTGCTTATGCAGATTTTCTACAACAGCAGCAACTGCTTTGTCGATTCCACGCTTAAGATCCATTGGGTTAGCACCTGCTGCTACGTTCTTTAATCCTGCGCTAACAATTGCCTGAGCAAGAACGGTTGCAGTTGTTGTTCCATCACCCGCTTCATCAGCTGTTTTGGAAGCAACTTCTTTTAACATCTGAGCTCCCATATTTTCTACAGGATCTTTCAGTTCGATTTCTTTTGCAACTGAAACACCATCTTTAGTAATACTTGGTGCTCCGAATTTTTTATCAATGATAACATTTCTTCCTTTCGGACCCAATGTCACCTTCACTGCATTTGCTAATGCATCAACACCTTTTTTTAGTTTGTCACGAGCATCTACATTGAAAAATATATCTTTTGCCATCTTTTTTGAATTAGTGATTTTTAGAATTAGTGATTTGGTGAATTAATTAATTATTTGTTCAAAGATCAATTTGTTGGAAATTTCTATTCTCCAACTCATCAATTCTCTAATTAAACTATCGCGAAAATGTCGCTTTCTCTCATGATCAGAAGGTCTTTGCCTTCTACCTGGATCTCAGTGCCTGCGTATTTTCCATACAATACAGTGTCACCAACTTTAACTGTCATAGGCTCATCTTTCTTTCCTGTTCCTACTGCCAGTACTTTACCTTTTTGAGGTTTTTCTTTAGCTGTATCAGGAATGATGATACCACCTGCAGTCTTTTCTTCAGCAGCAGCAGCTTCTACAATCACGCGATCGGCAAGAGGCTGAATGTTTACTTTGTTGTTATTTACTTTGGCCATGTTATTTTGTAATTTAAATTTATGTTTAAATTTTTTTGTCGTCTGCCTTTGTCAGAATTCATACCAAAGAGGTACAAAGAGGTATAAAGCAATTTAAGCAGTCAATTTTTCCGCTTTATTTCTTTAAAACAAAAAATGTCAGAAATGTGTTGTGACACTCTGACATTTTTTAATTGTAAGGGAAAAGGAAAATATTATTTTGCAGTATCAGTAGGTAATACAGCCGGTCCTGCAGGTGATGTGCTTTCTGTAGCAGCGTTCTCACCAACTTTACGTGTTGCTGATTCTGTTTTGTTTGTTGTTGTTCCATCACTAGGGCTGTCGTAAGCCGCAGAAAGTAAACTTAGAACAAGTAGTGCAATTGCAAGCGTCCATGTAGCTTTCTCAAGAAAGTCTGCTGTCTTTCTAACTCCCATTACCTGATTTGATGAAGAGAAAGAAGAAGCTAAACCTCCGCCTTTGGAATTTTGAACCAATACGATCAGGATTAAAAAAATACAAACGATTATAATTGCAATGGAAATTAAAGTAGAC
>JAJTCJ010000170.1 GCA_021323165.1 Bacteroidota bacterium
TTGCGCCCTAAATTTTTAGTTAATGATCTCAGTTAATTCGGTTACGGTTTCTTTTGGTGGGTATGACCTGTTTGATAATGTAAGTTTTTTGGTAAATCCTAAAGACAGAATCGGACTTGCAGGAAAAAATGGAGCGGGGAAATCAACCATGCTTAAACTGCTTGCCGGACTTCAGAATCCTTCAAAGGGTGAGATATCAAAACCAAATGATTACAAGATCGGATACCTTCCTCAGGATATGATCCATCAGCAGGGAAGGACTGTGTTTGGTGAAACAGAAACTGCTTATGAGGAAATGCAGGAGTTGGAAAGCCGTCTGAATGTCATAACTCACGAACTGGAAACAAGGACAGATTATGAAAGCGATGCTTATATGAATCTGATCAATGAACTTACCGATATCAATAACCGTCTTGAAATACTTGGTGTTGCCAACAAAGAAGAGGAGATAGAAAAGATCCTGAAAGGACTTGGCTTCGAAGCGAGTGATTTTCATCGTTCAACTTCTGAATTTAGTGGTGGCTGGAGAATGCGAATTGAGTTAGGAAAAATACTGCTACAGAAGCCGGACATTCTTTTGCTGGATGAGCCAACAAATCACCTTGATATTGAATCTATTCAATGGCTCGAGGAATCACTGAAGGATTTTGCCGGGTCTGTTATGCTTATCAGCCACGATAAACAATTCCTTGATGCGGTAACAACCCGTACAATTGAAATATCAAATAATAAGATCTACGATTATAAAACGAATTATTCCCGCTACCTGATCCTTCGTAAAGAAAGGAGAGAACAGCAGGAAAATGCTGCAAAGAATCAGCAGAAAATAATTGACCAGACTGAAGTGCTTATTGATAAGTATCGTGCAAAAGCAAGTAAGGCTTCATTTGCGCAGTCATTGATTAAAAAGCTTGACAGAATGGAACGTGTAGAAGTTGATGAAAGCGATAATGCAACAATGTTCTTCAAATTTCCTCCGCCTGCACATTCAGGAAAGATTGTATTGACAGTTGAGAATGCGGGTAAGCAATATGACGGCAAAAGAATTTTCAGTAATGCAAATTTTATTCTTACCAAAGGAGAGAAGATCGCTTTGGTTGGAAGAAATGGTGAAGGAAAGAGTACTATGATCAAAATGATTGCAAAGCAAATCGATTATGAAGGATTGGTTCAGCATGGTCATAGCGTGAAGATGGGTTATTTTGCACAGGATCAGGCTGAGAAGCTTGATAAGAATAAAACAGTATTTGAAACAATTGATGAGCTTGCTGTTGGCGATATTCGAAAACAGGTTAGAACGTTGCTAGGTTCATTTCTATTTGGCGGTGATGATATCGATAAAAAAGTTTCTGTTCTGAGCGGTGGAGAACGTGGCCGTTTGGCACTTTGCAAGCTATTGCTTGAGCCTTATAACTTCCTTGTTCTGGATGAGCCAACCAATCACCTTGATATCAGGAGTAAGGAAATTTTGAAGAAAGCGATCATGGATTATGAAGGTACGGTTATCCTTGTTTCTCACGATAGAGATTTTCTTGATGGGCTGGTTCATAAAATGTATGAATTTAAGAATGGCCAGGTAAATGAACATTTATGTGATATAAATGAATTCATGGAAAAATTGAAGATGAATCGCTTGAGTGAAATGAACTCTTCTAAGAATCCATTCCAGAAAGCAAAACCTGAAACGGTTAAAGAAACTCCAAAAGTTGATGCGAGAAACGATGAACGTGAGAAGGAGCAGAAACAGTTAAAGTCTTTGATCACCAAATCAGAAAAAGAGATTGAACGACTTGAAAACGGAATAAAAACATTTGATTCTAAATTAGCTGATCCGGAACAGTATCAGACTGTGATAAATGATAAAGCTGCATTTGCTGATTATGAGCAAATGAAAAAGCAGCTTGAGTCGGAAATGAAGAATTGGGAAGAAAGCGTGTCGATGCTTTCCTGTTCGATAGATGCGATCGTTAAGATTTTCAGCTCCTTTTTTTGCTGTCTTAAATACCACTCAATCCCTTCGTGGAAATTACTATGATATGATCCATTGTAGTGAAGGATGGTTTTTCCTTTAGAAAAATTCTTCATTATAAAATAAGCCATTGTCGCATCCTTTATTGCCTGGGATTTTGGCAGGTTTTGACCTCCGTGCCCTCCCGCTGATTCATAAATATCTTTATAACATTTCAGCTCCGGATCATATTTCATAGGTAAAGGACAGATCCACCTTTTTGCTTCAGCATCAATGCTGTCGAGTCTTTCCAGGCCTTTGTTATATACCATATTAGCGTACCTTCTCGGAATATTTGCAGCAATAAACGGAAGATGTTTTGTCTTGGCAAAATCAAGCAAAGGCTTGTAATCATTGGAATAATTACTCCAAAGCTTGACTTCATCCTTGAAGGTTTTATCAGAAAGCTTTCCTGTAAGATATTCATTGATCGCTATCTGATCATCTGATTCAAACATTTCGGCTGCCAGTATGAGATCAGATTTTTTTATAGCATGCAAATCCTTCGTTAACTCCTGTTCTAGCCAGTGGCAAATAGGATTGTTGTGCAGTTCACCGAAAAGAATGATATCTGCGGTTTTAGCCTCATTTAAGAGAGTTTGATAGGTCGTTTCCTTTCCCTTTGAGTCGTATAACTGGTATGCTTTTTTATCTCCTTTGAAAGAAAATAACAGCATCATAAGAGTGATAATTATTACTGGGGAGGCTTTCATGGATAGAGGATTTAATCAAATGTAGTAAACATTATTTGTGTTGCTGAAGGTAAAGAATTTGAACAAATATCCTTTCTTAAAGGAGGTTTAAAAAGGGGTAAAAAGGTAAGATTTTGGGAAATTAATGGATTAATTTCCTTATAATTGGGTAAATTTTCAGATATTGCCGTCTATAAAAGACCAAGTCTTAAACTATTATATGGATTTAAACAAGATCGGTTCTGTGGAAGAAGGTATTTTTACCACTAAGGTGAATACCATTCGATCCCTGTATAGCGGTGGCGATAAAAAAGCGTTAGTTGTCCATATAGGTGAGCTTGATCAGGACAAGGTAAATTCAATCTCCAACCTTGTTGAAACTCAAATGGAAAATTTCGGAGTTAGTAAAAGCGCTGTTAAGAAGATATTTAACATTGTTATAGAAACGCTTCAGAACATTTGTTTACATGGGGAAAAGGATAATAATGGTTACCAGATGACCTATTTTATTATCGGAAGAGATCAGAACGAATTCAATATATATTCCGGAAATATTATCACTAATTTACAGGCTGAACGTCTGAACAGAAGATTAAATTCTATTAAGTCCCTGAACGATTCCGATCTTAAAAAGCAATACATGGATGTATTGTCAAATGGAGAATTATCGGCCAAAGGCGGTGCTGGTTTGGGTTTTTTGACGATCGCGTTAAAGTCCAATAATAATATGGATTTTGAATTCCAGATGCTCAATAAAGAATATTCATTATTTTCACTACATTCAAAAGTACTAGGCTGATCATGAATAGATTAGAAATACCCGAAGGTGGAAACA
>JAJTCJ010000022.1 GCA_021323165.1 Bacteroidota bacterium
AGGGAAAGAATAAGCTTCATTCTTTTCTTGATCATTTCATCCTGTGGGTTATCGGGCACAAATGCTTTAACTGCAGTCTTGCTGAATTCCTTACCAGTCTGTTTTTTTACTTTGGAAATGAAATCGGAGAGTACACTTAGCTGCATTGCCTGTGCATCCTGCTCTGCCTGAGCTTTTAAGTATTCAGGTTTTATCTTTTCGAACTCTTTGTATTCTGTTGCATCATCACCTGTAAGAGAGGCTGGATCAACATCCTTGAATTTTTTATTCATTCGCTGATACATGCGTGCAAGCTCGGTTGCCTCATAATTTATATCTCCATTCTTTCCTCCGAGAAAACTCCAGCCATGCACATCATCTACATATCCGTTCTTATCATCATCAATATTATTGTCTGCAATTTCTGCGGGATTTGTCCAGATAATATCTTTAAGATCCTCATGTTCAACATCAGTACCGCCATCAATAACCGCCACTATAACAGTTTGAGAGGTTTTGCCGCTTAAGGTTTTATAAGCTTCTTCTACACCGGTTCCATAAACTTTGTTTGCTTTCGGATCCAAAGTATACCAGTTTTCGGGTCCCTTTTTTTGTGCTTCAGCGTAGAAGGAAACAAACAAACAGGAAATTAAGAGGAATCTTTTCATTTTATGAATTTACTTATTTATGTAATGATATTAAAAGTACGGAAGAAGGGGGAGAATTTTAAAATATATTTTTTAAAAGGTGATATTCCTTTATGAATGGGTAAAAATAAAACGCCTGTCGTTTCGGACAGGCGCTTCTTAAATTTGAATTGCTTAACAAAGTTCGTCAAAAGCCATTTTCAGGTTATCAGCGATCATTTGTGCGCTGCGCCCTTCAATATGATGACGTTCAACAAAGTGAACCAGTTTTCCGTCTTTAAATAAGGCGATTGCAGGTGAAGATGGAGGATATGGTGCAAAATGCTTGCGAGCTTCAGCAACAGCTTCGGTATCAAAACCTGCAAAAACTGTAGTGATACGATCAGGACGTTTTTCTCCTGATACCGCTAGTTTAACACCCGGGCGCGCAGCTCCTGCAGCACATCCGCAAACTGAGTTAACAACAACAAGAACGGTTCCTTTACTGTTGATTGCAGCGTTAACTGCATCAGGAGTCGTAAGGTCTTCAAAGCCAACAGTTACAAGCTCTTGTTTCATTGGCATTACTATACTTTCTGGATACATTTTATAATTTTTTTTAGATTATTATTCTTGAATAAGAGTACACAAAAGTACGAAAAAATAGAGGATTTATTGTGAATAAAAAAAGCCTTGTGAGTATGACATTTTTTGTTAATTTAGCATTCCTTTTTCGGGCATTCGTGCCCTTGTATCACGGATTGGTCTATAATGCTTTTTGAGTTTCCATACATAAATTAATCACAATGAAAAAAATCTTACTGTTAACCTTATCACTAGTCTTCATTAATTGTTTTAATGCCGCTGTTTTTGCGCAGGCCCCTACTACGGCAGCCAGCAATGTAATTACTGTGGGGAAGACTACTACCAGTATTTCTATCAACTGGACATCCGGGAATGGAAGTAAAAGGATCGTAACAATTGCTCTTGCATCAAGTTCAGTTTCCTTGCCGGTTACCGGAGGAACTTACACTGCAAATTCAGGATTCGGTTCCGGATCTCATTTAGGGAATGGAAATTATTGTATATATAACGGAACTTCTTATGGATGTAATGCTTTTAGTTTGAGTCCGAATACATCTTATAAGATCAGGGTGTTTGAATATAATACTGTCTCTACTACCGAGTATTATCTTACTTCAAGTTATCCGGTTTATACCGAATACACTCTTGATACGGAGCCTGTAACGGCTGCAAGTTCTCTGGCTGTTTCAAATATTCAGACAAATTCTGCATCATTGTCTTTTACATCCGGATCCGGAACTTATGATCTTGTGGCTTTGCGTCAGGCGTCTTCATACGCTAACGTACCTGTTGATGCTACAAATTATGGTGCTGCAAGCGCGTATGGATCAGGCAGCACTATAACCGGAACTTCTCCTTATCCATATGTGATGTCAGACGGGACCTCTACTTTTATTGGTACAACATCTCTATCAGCCGGAACGACTTATACTGCCGCAGTGTTTCCATTCAACGGGGCAAACAGTACTATAAATTATAAAACAACAGGTTATCCTACCGCTACATTTACAACTCTTGCTTCTCAGCCTACCAACGCTGCTTACAATATGTATTTTACTAATGTAACGGATAATTCAATGACAGTTAGCTGGACCATCCCTTCAGGTGGCGGATCTTATCATATAGTTACATGTAAGCCAGGTACAGTTAATTCCGATGTGCCCACTGATGCTACAGCTTACACGGCAAATGCAAACTATGGTTCAGGTTCACAGATCGGTGGCGGATCAGGTGCTTATGTTGTTTATAATGGTATGAATAATTATGTTTCAGTTACCGGCCTGTCAAATTCTACAGATTATACATTCTCAGTTTATGAATACAATGTGGCAAGCAACACTTATAACCTTACTTATAATTATCTCACCACATCCTATTTAACAGGTACCGGACAAACTTTACTCAGCGAACCTACTGTAGCGCCTTCTGCTCTGACATTCAGCAATATTACTTCTAATTCAGTTAAAGCAACCTGGGCAAACGGAAACGGGAATAAGCGTATAGTTGGTGTTGCTGCGGGAAGAAAGCCCACTGCTCTTGCTTTTGATGGCGTTAACGATCATGTGGCAATACCAAATGAAAGTGTTTTTGATTTTAATACTCAAATGACTGTTGAGGCATGGATCAAAGTAAATTCCTTTTCAATGTATGATCAGTCGGTGATCACAAAAGGTAGCGACAGCTGGATGATCACAAGAAATGGGAATACCAATTCATTAAAATTTACCCTTACCTCGAATGATTTTTTCTTTGGCCCTACTGCTTACAGTGCAGGCGGGAGCCGTTCTGTGAATGATGGAAAATGGCATCATGTGGCGGCAACATACGATGGTTCCCAAATGATACTTTACATAGATGGCACACTGGATGCCTATACCTATATGTATAATGATATTATTAATAACTCAGCTGCTGTTCATATTGGAGGCAATGCAGTTGCAAGCGGAAATAATTTTAATGGTCAGATAGATGAAGTGCGCATCTGGAATATTCCTCAGTCATACGGAACTATCAGAACCAATATGAATAAAACCCTTATCGGAAATGAGAATGGATTAAAAGGATACTGGAAGCTGGACGATGGATATACATCATCAACAACAGCTCTCAATTCTTCATTCACGAGCGGTCTTGATGGTGCTCTTGTAAATTTCAATTCAACTTCAACAGCTTCCAATTTTACAAATACAAGCGGTTGGATCCATTCTGGCGCGACTGTAAATGTACCATTGGATTTTTCATTCTACCTCGACAACACAGCATTCATGTCCGGTACTGCAGCCAGCTATTATTATGGAAATTTATTTTATAATGTTTACAAAGGCCCGGATAGCACAAGCATTACAGTTACAGGTTTTTCACCAAACACTTATTATACCTTTGAAGTGTTCGATTACAACGGAACAACATTAACCAATAATAATTACCTCACAAGCAATTACGCTGTTGGCGAAGTATTAACAAGCCCGGTAACCGCTCCTACATTAACCTCATTCACACCAGCATTCGGATATGTCGGATCGGTGGTTACAATAAACGGAACAGGTTTTAATACTGTCGCGTCTTCAAATACTGTTTATCTCGGTGCTGCCAAAGCCACTGTCCTCACAGCAAATGCGGGAGGTACACAGCTTACAGTAAAAGTTCCTTATGGAGCTTCTTATGAAAGGATCTCAGTGACCAATAACATGCTTACCGCTTATTCAACCAAGCCTTTTGTTGTTACCTCTCCTTGCGGAAGTGTTGATTTCACAACTTCTACATTAGATGCAGGAGTATCAGCAGCCGGGTATTTTCCTTCCGAAATGAGAATTGTAGATATGGATTCTGATGGCTTGCCTGATGTGCTTGGAGTGTATTATTACGGATATATGACCATCTCACGGAATACATCCACTACAACAGCTGTGAATCTGAATAACCTTTATTTTATCACAACAGGATATGTTTACAGCGGTGATATGGAAGTTGGCGATCTTGACGGTGATGGAAGAACAGATGTTGTTCTTGGAAATAATTATGCATCAGGTGCAGGTCTGGTTGCTGTAAGAAATACAAGTACACCGGGCAGTCTTAATACTCCTGCAATTGTAGAATTCGCAGGCTACCCGGGAGTTGATGTAAGTGATGTAGCAGTTGCCGATCTTGACAAGGACGGTAAGCCTGATGTGATCATGAGCTATACAAACAATGTGGTGTCTTATTTCAGAAATACAAGCTCAATAGGAAATATCAGTTTTGCTCCGCGCACTGATGTAACTTTAGGAGCTATCTCCGTAATAAACTCAATTGCTGTTGGTGATATTGACGGAGATGGAAAAATGGATATAGCTGCAGCAGGAGGATCAGGTTCTCAGATCAATTACATGCGAAATACAAGTGTTGCCGGAACAATTTCATTTGCCACTTTTACTACAACATCGCTTTCGGGTACTATTACAGGAATTGCTATTGGTGATATAGATAATGACACTAAACCTGAGATCTTGTATGGCAACGGCACAAGTAATATCGGTATCCTGAAAAACAATTCTTCAACAGGAACGATCAATATTTCTGCAGGCCCTGTGTTTTTAACTACACTTGCAAATACACCATCAGATATTAAACTTGCAGATATCGATGGTGATGGCAAGCTTGATATTGCTGTAGGTTATAATGGTGGAACTGAAATTTCAATCTATAAAAACACAAGCACTGCATCTATAATTATTGATGCCGGAGTTAATTTTACTGTTGCTGGCGGAGCGGGTTCACCTGCATCTGTCGCAATTTGTGATATGAATTCAGATACAAAAGCTGATATATTATCTACGACTGACGGACAGAATTTTTCTTTTTTCCAGAATGCTATCAACCCGCTTGGTGCTGAACCAACTGTACAGGCAACAGGACTTACATTCAGCGGTGTTTCCACTTCTCAGATCACATGTAACTTTACTCCGGGCAATGGTGCCAATAAAGTGATATTTGTAAGAGCAGCTTCTTCACCTGCTTATGCTCCAACTGATGGAGTAGGTTATGTTCCGAATACAACTTTTGGAACAGGAACTCATATCGGAGGAGGAAATTATTGCGTGTTTGATGGTAATTCAAACAGTGTAACTGTAACTGGATTACTTCCGAATACTTCTTATGTGTTCAGTGTTTATGAATACAATGGTGTTCAGAATTGTCAATTCAATTATATGCCTGGCACAACTTCAAACAGCGCTGCTCAGATGACTTTGAATAACGCTCCTACACTAACTGCAATCAGTAATCCTTCTGCCGTTTGTCAGAATTCCGGTTTGCAGACAGTGAATCTTACCGGTATCGGGACAGGATCTGCCAACGAAACTCAAACGCTTGTGATCACTGCAACTTCAAGCAATACAGGTTTGATCCCAAATCCAACTGTTGTGTATTCAAGTCCGGCCGCAACAGGTAGCTTAACATACACACCGGTGGCTGGTATTTCCGGAACTGCATTAATAACTGTGACTGTTAACGATGGCGCAACAAACAATAATACGATCGTTCGGACATTCACAGTAACTGTAAATCATACACCAACAACATCTGTAGCCGGACCTGATCAGCAGGTTTGCCCAAGTATTGCAACACTTGCTGCAAATGCTCCTTCATTCGGGACCGGGATCTGGATGATAAACTATAGTTCGAATCCGGCAATTACAATTACAGATGTGAACGATCCAACCTCTACTATTTATGGATTTAACATTGGAGATTCGGTTCGTTTACGTTGGGAGATCAGCAGCGGTGTTTGTCCGGTTAGCGGAAGCTTTGTTTCTGTAAAAAGAAAAAGTTGTCCTACGACAGCTGATTTTACAGCTAGTTCAACGGTTGAGTGTTTAAATGGAACTCCTGCGGTAACATTTACTGACGCCTCTATTTCTGCAGGTTCAACAGTAAATGCATGGAGCTGGAGCTTTGGTGCAGGAGCATCACCTCCAACCGCAAATACTCAGGGACCTCACACAGTTTTATATTCTACTGCCGGACCTAAACATGTTTCATTAACAGTTACCGATCTTCTTTCTGTAAGTGATAATGAAACTAAATTCTCATTTGTGAATATCACTGATGTTCCTGATCCTGCTACAAATGTTTCGGGTTCAGCAAGTGTTTGTCAGGGACAGAATTCAGTTAACTATACAGTTCCTTCAATTCTTAATGCAACAGGTTATACCTGGAATTTACCTAGTGGTGCAGTTCTTATTTCCGGTGTAAACACAAACAGCATTATGGTGAACTTTGGTGCATCAGCAGTTTCAGGTAATATTTCGGTAAGAGGAACCAATGCTTGCGGTAACGGAGCATTATCAGCAAACTTTCCGGTTACTGTTAATCCGCTGCCATCATCTGCAGGAACTATTGCCACTACAACAAGCAATATTTGTGATGGTGCATCCGGAATTGTTTTCACTGTACCTGCAATTACAAATGCAACTTCTTACAGCTGGTCATTACCGGGAGGAGCAACTATTATAGGTGCGACAAATACAAATTCTATCACGGTTAATTTTACGCAAGGATTAGCAGGAGGAACTATTTCTGTGAACGGTGTAAATTCATGTGGTAACGGGGTTTCATCTTCTATGAATTTTGTGATCAATCCTTATCCGGGAATTGCAGATGCTATACTTGGCCAGACAGCTATTACTAATTGTCCCTCAACTTCCGGAGTAACTTACTCAATACCTTTGGTGAGTAATGCTGTGTCTTATAACTGGACTGTTCCATCAGGAGCATCGATCACAAGCGGAGCGGGAACAAACAGCATCACGGTAAATTATTCAGCTCTTGCGGTTTCAGGGATTGTTACTGTCACACCTGTAAACAGCTGCGGTAACGGCACAGCTTCTAATCTTTCAATTACAGTAAACACTTTACCTGAAATGGCAGGAAATATCTCAGGTAATGATACGATCAATGTATGTCCTGTTTCCAATTCGGTTAATTATTCAGTATCACCGGTGTTCAATGCTTCACATTATGTATGGTCTATCCCTTCCGGTGCAACGATCGTAAGCGGTGACAGCACAAATTCAATTGTTGTAAATTATGATAACACTTCAGTTTCAGGAAGCGTTAGCGTATACGCAGAAAATGCCTGCGGAACAGGCGCTTCCTCTTCGTTAAATGTTTTTGTTACAGCTGTTCCAATGCAGGAATTATGCATGGTAACAGTAGATAACAACTCAAATTTTAATAATGTAACCTGGGAAAAACCTGTTGCTATGGACATTGACAGCTTCCGTATTTACAGAGAAGTGTTAAGCTCATTTGTTCATATTGCCTCTGTTCATTATGATTCTTTAAGTTCTTATGTGGATTCAGTTTTTCTTCCTGTGGCAGATCCTAACACTACAAACTTCCGTTATAAAGTGTCTGTGATAGATACTTGCGGAAATGAAAGTGTTCTGAGTAATCATCACCGGACTATTTTCTTACAGGCAAATCAGGGTGTAGGAGGAGTAGTTAATTTAAACTGGGTTCCTTATGAAGGAGCAGCTGTTGATTTTTACCGCATCCTTCGTGATACATTAGGATCAGGATCTTTTGTCGCGATAGATTCGGTTCCGGGATCGAACACAGTATTCACAGATCTTAATCCACCGGCTACAAGTACCAATATTCGTTATGTATTAGAATCAAACTGGTCAACTTCATGTACACCAACACGTGCAACTGTTAACACAACACGTTCTAACATTAAAGGTGTAAATCTGATCATTACCGGAGAGATCGAACAAACGATCATGAATGCAGCGATCAATGTTTATCCGAATCCGGCTGATGAGCTGATCACAATTGAGTATCCGGGCGGATTCAAAAAATATTCATTACAGTTGTTTGACGCACTTGGCCAAATGGTGATCAATGAAGAGCTTTCCGGAATGGTATCAGCGAATACTAACCTGACTCATCAGCTTGATGTTAGCGCTTTAACAAAAGGTGTTTATATCGTAAATCTTCAGACAGAATACGGAAGTACATTCAAGCGAATTGTTATTCAGTAACGTTTTCTAAAGGGCGGTTCTCATGAGCCGCTCTTTTTAATTGTAAATACTTTTTCAATTCATTATATTTGTTTTAACCAACATAAATTAAAAAATGCAAAAACGTTCTATACTTAAAGCCGCTCTGTGCCTTTCTCTGATCAGCACAGGAATTATCGCACAACCGAAACTTATTGAAAAAATAACACGCAAAGGTACCGAGCTTGTAATTCCTTATGAGAAATATGTATTGCCAAACGGGCTTACAATTGTTGTTCATGAAGATCATTCGGATCCTATAGCATATGTGGATGTTACTTATCACGTTGGTTCTGCACGAGAACAGGAAGGACGTTCAGGTTTTGCGCACTTTTTTGAACACATGATGTTCCAGGGTTCTGAACATGTTGGAGATGAGCAGCATTTTAAAATTGTTACCGAAGCAGGTGGAACGCTGAATGGTACTACCAATACAGATCGTACAAATTATTTTGAAGTATTGCCTTCCAATCAGCTCGAAACTGCTTTCTGGTTAGAGAGTGATAGAATGGGTTTTCTTCTTGATTCAGTTACACAAAAGAAATTCGAAGTGCAGAGAGAAACTGTTAAGAATGAAAGAGGACAGAATTATGATAATCGTCCATACGGAATTGCAGGAGAACGTATAAATGCTGCACTGTATCCTCCTAATCATCCTTACTCATGGCTGACCATCGGCTATATAGAAGATCTTAACCGCGTTGATGTAAATGATCTCAAAAAATTCTTCATGCGCTGGTATGGTCCTAACAATGCAACTCTTACTGTTGCTGGGGATGTTAAAGTTGCTGATGTTTTAAAATTGGCAGAAAAATATTTCGGTTCCATTCCACGCGGTGCGGAAGTAAATGCTCAGACTGTTGCTCCGGTGTCTTTAAGCAGCGACCGTTACATTTCATATGAGGACAATATTCGTATGCCTCAGCTTTCTGTTGTATTTCCTACTGTTCCGTCCAATCATGCTGATGAGCCTGCACTTGACGTATTAGCTGATATTCTAGGCGGTGGTAAAGCTTCTATCTTCTATAAGAATTTTGTAAAGACTCAGATGGCACAGTCTGCCAATGCTTTTCATCCGGTTGCTGAATTAGCAGGAACATTTAATATCACAGTGCGCACTACGCAGGATAAAACACTTGCGCAAATGGATTCACTTGTGCGTGCATCATTGCTTGAATTCGAAAAGCGTGGTGTTACTGATGATGACATCAATAAATACAAAGCCGGTTTTGAATCTCAAATGATCAACTCGCTTACAAGTGTTCAGGGAAAAGGTGCTATGCTTGCTTCTTACCAGACATTCACAGGTAATCCTAATTATCTTGTTAAAGACATGGCGCGCTATGCCAAGGTTTCCAAAGAAGATGTAATGCGTGCTTACAACACTTACATCAAGAATAAGCATGCTGTTATTTTGAGTGTGTATCCGAAAGGGAAACCTGAATTTGTAGCTAAATCGGACAATTATAAACCGGGAACACGCAACACTTCAGCTCCTGAAGCTGCAGAGTACAAGAATCTTGTTTATAACAAAGCCAAGGATAATTTCGATAGATTTAAAAGACCTGCAGCATCTGGTAATCCTGTGATCACACCTCCTGATTACTGGAAAGAAAAATTCCCTAATGAATTAAAAGTTATTGGCGCAAGAACAACTGAGATCCCTAGTGTTACTATTCAACTGAACATTGAAGCGGGACACCGTTTTGAGAACAGCAAAAAAGCAGGGATTGCAGGTTTGATGGCTGCTATGCTGAATGAGGGTACAAATAAGTTCAGTTCTGAAGTACTTGCAGAAAAGCTTGACAGATTAGGAAGCTCTGTTAGTTTTTTCAGCGGATCAGAATCTATTACAATGTATGTTTCTTCTCTTACAAAAAATCTGGATTCAACCTTAGCGATTGCTCAGGATATGTTAATGAATCCTCGTTTTGATGAGAAGGATTTTGATAGGGTGAAAAAGCAGCGTATTGAAGCTATTGCAAATCAGGCTACACAGGCAACAACTATTGCCAATAATGTATTTGCAAAATTGATCTATGGTGCAGAGCATAATATGGGAATTTCATCTTTAGGTACTAAAGAAACAGTGGAGGGGATTTCATTACAGGATGTCAAATCGTATTATACAGATAATGTTTCACCTCATATTTCATCCTTAGTGATAGTAGGTGATATTGAAAAAGAAGCCGCTCTTGCTAAACTTTCTTTCCTTCAGAAATGGGAAGGTAAAAAAGTCTTAAAATCAAGAGAACCGGCTTTACCTATGATCGATAAAACCAAATTGTATTTTGTTAATAAAGACAAAGCTCCTCAATCAGAAATAAGGATTGGTTATATTGCTTTACCTTATGATGCTTCGGGAGATTATTATAAGGCTATACTTACTAACTATTCTTTAGGAGGTATGTTCAACAGCAGAATTAATCTGAATCTTCGCGAATTACACGGTTTTACGTATGGTGCCCGTTCAAGTTTCTCAGGAACCAAATATCCCGGCCCTTATACCGCAAGTGCAGGGGTAAGAGGAAATGCTACTGATAGTTCCATTGTCGAGTTCATGAAAGAGATCAAAAATTTTGCTGATAAAGGAATTACCAAAGAAGAATTGTTATTCACTCAAACCTCGATCGGACAGAGTGAAGCCTTGAAGTATGAAACTCCTCAACAGAAAGCCGGTTTCATGTCACGCATTCTGGAGTATGATCTTGAAAAAGATTTTGTTGAAAAACAAAATGCAATTTTAAAGAGTATCACTGCGGAAGAAATCAACGCTATCGCTAAAAAAAGATTGCCTTATAATAATATGGTAATGCTTGTGGTTGGTGATAAATCTAAAGTGTATGATGGTTTGCTTAAACTTGGTTATGAAGTTGTGGAACTTGATGCGGATGGTAATCCCGTTAATCTTGCAATGAAAGAGGAACCAAAAGAAACGAAGTCCTCAAGAGATGTACCAGCAACACCCCCAAACGATAAACAAAAAGCTAAAGGAAGAGAATCTGGAAAATCAAGATAAAAAAATCAAAACGCTGACTCAAAAGGTCAGCGTTTTTGCTGAAAGAATGTTTTGATAAGTGCAGCGCATTCTTCTCCAAGTACATCGGATTTCACTTCTGTACGGGGATGAAGAACATTATTGCTGATGACCCTGAATCCTCTTTTAGTATCCGTTGCTCCATATACTATCCTCGCTACCTGCGACCACGCAAGCGCTCCTGCGCACATTACGCAAGGTTCAAGAGTAACATATAAAGTACATTCATTGAGATATTTTCCGTTCAGATAATTTGCAGCAGAGGTTATCGCCTGCATTTCGGCATGAGCTGTCACATCATTTAATCGTTCAGTAAGATTATGAGCCCGGGCAATGATCATGTTCTTTGCGACCACAACTGCACCTACCGGAACCTCATCAGCATCAAATGCTTTTTTGGCTTCTTTTAATGCTTCGCGCATAAAGTGCTCATCTGAAAATACATTTAATTCCATTCTTTAAAGGTAAAAAATTATTTCAGCACTGTTTTCTTATTTAGTGGCTAAAAAACATAGTTTCGGAGGATAAATAACAGAGTTTGTCAATATTAAATTTTGTCGGAAACTCTAATTATTTTAATTTAGCGGCCTAAATAAAAACAACCTAAAATGTTTAAAAAACTACTCCTAAAAAGCGCGTTCGCTTTTATCCTAACGCTTTGTAATTTTCAGGCGTTCTCACAAATGATCAGCTTTACATCCAATACTAATAACGGATGTGCACCCTTATCAGTGACTTTTACAAACACAACAACAGAACCTTCTGCTTATCGTTATGAGTGGAATTTCAATGATGGAAGTCCGATCTTTGTTGATACCACAACGACAACAGTTACTCATGTTTACACTTCAGCTGGTTATTTTAATCCAAGTGTAACCGTTTATAATAACACCGGTGCATATTTAGGTTATGCCTATTTAAATGGAACTATCATGGTGAATGGCGCTGGGATCTATGCTCCGGATTCAGCCTGTATCAATGATATGGTGAATTTCTGTGTAAGCGGAAACAATGTGAATTCTGCCTCGTGGAATTTTGGTGATCCGGCTTCGGGAGTAAATAATACTTCCACTCAGATGTGCGGTTCACACGCATTTTCCAGTAACGGAACCTATACAATCACACTTACAACGAACAGCAGCTGTGGTGTAACAACTGCAACAAAAACTATTGTGATTGCACCGAATGCTTATCCGCATCCAAGTATTATGTGGAATAATTCCGCTGTTTGTCCGGGACAGTCAGTAAGCTTCGGGACCGGAGGATATGCTTCCTACAGTTGGAATTTTGGTGATCCTGGTTCAGGAGCAAATAATACATCAACATTACAGAATCCTCAACATGCATTTTCCGGAACAGGTACTTTCGCTCCGACATTAACTGTTGTGAATGGCTGTAACAAAACCGGAATTGCTAATACATCAGTATCAGTTGTTTCCTCTCCGCCTTTTCCTAATTGGCTTAACCTGCAGGTCAATTCACCTGCTTGTCCGAATTCAAATGTATCATTCAATGCTCCATCAGGTTATAACTCTTATGAATGGAATTTTGGTGACGGGTCTCCTGTAACAACTACAACAAATTATTATAATAATCATACTTACGGAAGCACACCGGGAACTTATTCTGCATCTGTTAAGATTACCAGTCCGTGCGGTAACGATACCACTTTGAATACCGCAGTTGTTATAAGCACCAATGCACCGTTTTCATCCAATATGCAGCTCAATACAAGTGCTCCTGCATGTCCGGGTTCCTACGTGAACTTTGAGGCTCCGAATGGTTATCAATCATATGTATGGAATTTCGGTGACGGCTCTCCGATAGTAACAACAACAGAGCAGCATACTTATCATCAGTATGGAACTTCTATAACAACTTATCCTGTAAGTGTAACAATTACTAATGGATGTGGGAACGATACAACAATATCAACAAGTGTTCAGATAATGAATAATGTTGGCTTCCCAAATCAAAACTGGTTCTCTTTGAATGTTGGGCCGAATCCAGGATGTGCCGGTGATCCCATTCAGTTCAATGCTCCGGGTGGTTACTCAAACTATGTTTGGAACTTTGGTGATGGAAACACTGCAACATCTTTTAATGGTTATCTTTCTCATCCTTTTGCTGTAAACGGAACATACAACGTTTCTGTTCTGATATCAAATACCTGTGGAAATGATACCACTTTAACAAGTTCTGTGGTAATAAATAATTCAGGGACATTCCCATCATGGTTGGATATCGATGCAAGTGTTACAAGCACATGTCCGGGTGATGCAATTGAATTTCATGTAAATTTTAACGGCTATCAATCATACGCCTGGGATTTTGGTGACGGAGAAACAGCTGTAACATCTGGAGAAGAGATGCAGCATTCTTTTGCTGCCATCGGAACATACACAGTAACTTGTGTTGTTACTAATGGTTGTGGTGGTACAACAACTGTATCACAGATAATCAACGTTACTAACTCAAGCCCTGTGAGTTCTTCAATTTCAATAGATGCGGTTCAGAATCCTGCTTGTCCGAATGAACCGGTTCATTTTGTAGTTAATGACGGACAATCGAATTATTCTTATTTATGGAATTATGGAGATGGAAGTCCGACAGAAACGACAGTTGGTTCAGGAAGCAGTCATGTTTTCACAACAGCAGGAACTTATACAATTACCAATATCATTACAAACGGCTGCGGGTCAATGGATACTGTTTCTACAAGTCTTGTTATTTCCAACACTGCAGTTCCGGTATTAAGAGATGATGACGGCAACAGATTATGGGGTTTCCCTGGTGGAGAAGATCATGGTAATGGCCAGGTAAATACTACTGCAGGTTGTGTTGGTGATGCGATCGTATTTTATTTCCAGGGATCTGCGGCAACTAACCTGTATAACTTTGGTGACGGTACAACCGGGACTGCTGTTGAAGAATTAATTGTATATGGCGGAGACGGAGCTTTCCCTGTAACAATAATCAAGCATGAGTTTCCTTCAAACGGCAGCTACCTTGTAACGCTTACATTAACAAATGAATGCGGCAATACCGTTACAGATACAATGACAATAAACATCGGTGGGAATCTTCCTGTGGAAGGCGACATGACAACTTCTCCGCCACCTTTCAGTACTTGTGCGCCAATCGATTTCCTTGCTTTTGGCGGTGCTGACTACGACTGGAACTTCGGTGATGGCGGAACACTTTCAACAAGTTCATCATCAGTTACTCACACTTTTGCAACAGCAGGTGTTTATGTTGTAACAGTTGATGTAACCAATGGCTGCGGAAACACTGCTACATTCACCCGTTCTCTGAATGTTACAGGAGTGGGAGGTCCGGCAATAACATTGTCTTCTTCAACTTCTCCTACATGTGAAAACGGAACGAACGGAAGTGCATCAATTTCTGTAACCAATGGACAGGCTCCATATGCCTATATTTGGAGCACAGGTCAGTCAGGAGTAACTGCAAGTGGTTTAAGTGAAGGCTTGTACTATGCAACAGTAACAGATGCGATTGGATGTTCATCTACATTGGCAGTTTCAATAAATGATCCTGCACCTTTAGTTCCGAATGTAACAACAACAACTACAGCTTGTGGTTCTTCTACAGGAACTGCATCTGTAAGCGTAACAAGCGGAGGTAACGGACCTTTCATTTATTCATGGTCTACAGGAAGTACAGGTTCTTCTGTGAGCGGATTAGCTGCGGGTAATTATTCGGTTACAATCACTGATGTGAATGGTTGTACTTCAATGGCGACTGCAAGCGTGAGTGAAAATGGCGGAGCAGCTCTTGCTGTTAATAATGTTACTAATGCTACCTGCAATGGAAGCAGCAATGGTGCAATAGATGTGAATGTAAGTGGTGGAACTGCTCCATACATTTATGCATGGTCTAATTCTGCAGCGGTTCAGGATCCTTCAGGTCTTGCAGCTGGAAATTATGAGCTAACCGTAACTGATGCCAGCGGATGCTCAGCACATTTAAATGTTACTGTTTCTCAGCCTTCAGCAATTAACGTAACAACGTCAGTGGTAACTTCTCCTACATGTGGAAATTTTGATGGCTCTGCTACAGCAACAGCAACAGGAGGTTCAGGACCATATACTTATTTGTGGGATACTAATGCAGGTAACCAGGCTACACAAACTGCAACAGGTCTGCCTGCGGGATCTTATGAAGTAGTTGTAACTGATGCTGCCGGTTGTACGCAAACTCAGGTAGTGAATCTTAGTAACTCTAACGCACCGAACATTACTGCTGTTATTACAAATGTAAGTTGTTTTGGCGGAAGTAATGGTGCTGTGAATGTTACTGTAACAGGTGGTACTTCTCCTTATCTATACACATGGAGTGTATCTCCACCGCAAACTAATCTGCAGGATGTAAGCGGTCTTCCGGCAGGAAGTTATTTCCTTTTTGTAAACGATGCCCACGGTTGTATGAGTTTCAGAAATTATGTGATCGAGCAGCCTGCACTTCTTACCGCTTCAATTTCTGCAACGGGTGCAACTTGTGGTAACACTGATGGTTCTGCGACAGCTTTGACAAGCGGAGGTAATACATCCTTTACATACGCATGGTCACCCGGAACTCAAACCACACAAACTGCAACCAATCTTTCAATTGGTAATTACACAGTAACAGTAACTGATAATAAAGGTTGTATGGCAACTGCTTCTGCAAATATTACAGCAACAACTATCCCTCAGGAAATTTGTATGGTTACAGTGGATGATGCTTCAACTCATAATATTATTTATTGGGAAAAATCCTCTGCCACCAACATTGACAGTTTCAGAATTTACAGAGAGGACATGACCAATGTTTATACACTAATTGGAGCTGTTCATTTTGACAGCTTAAGTGAATATCATGATTACGGATCAAATCCGAATACAACAACCAAGCGTTATAAAATATCTGCAGTTGATAATTGCGGAGGAGAAAGTGTTAAGAGTAATTACCATAATACAATTTATATAGTAGATAATGGATCAGGACAGTTTACCTGGAATCCTCTTTATACTATTGAGAATGGAGCTAATCCGGTAAATAATTATGTGCTGATGCGTGATAACAATAACACAGGATCCTGGTCACAGGTAGCCACAACTGCAGGAACTCAAAATACACTGGTAGATCCTGCTTATGCTTCTTATCCAAACGGTAAATGGTATGTTGAAACTGCCTGGGGAATTAGCTGTACGCCTACACGTGCGACTGTTAACACTACACGGTCAAACATCAAAAATGCAGGGTTAAGTATTGGTGTGAATGAGAATTCTTTATTATCATCTGTTCTTGTTTATCCTAATCCCGCAAATGAAAATGTAACGATAGAAGTTCCTGCTTCGGAAAGCAGCATAGATATGCAGATAACAAATGCTGTTGGTCAGATCGTTTATTCTCAAAAATTTAGCTCTTCTAATTCAAAAGCTGTTTTGCAGATCCATACAGATAATTTTGCAAAAGGCATTTATACAATAATCATTAAAAATGGTTCTGGTCAGGCTTTCAGAAAGCTGGTTTTGAATTAAGAGGTATCTTAAAATTACTTAAGAAATGTCCGTCCGAAATGGCGGACATTTTTTTTAACGCTGAGCTCAACGTCAGGCTCTATGCAGGTTTTGGTCTTATGCTTTCCTGGATCAGGCGCCAGTATGGCATTAAGTTTTATTAAGCATTGTTAATTCACTTAAAATCATTAACTTAGTGCTGAAGAAATTTAAACTATGAGAAAAAAATTACTAATCCTGTTTCCTTTATTAACACTGACAATTGCATCTTACTCACAATTGCCATGTTCATTTGCTTTCGTTTTCACCAATACAAATGCAAGTTGTCAAAATAATAATGATGGTTCGTCTGAAGTGGTTGTAACTGGCGGTATTTCACCATACACTTATACCTGGTCTGTACCAGTTGGAAATACATCTATTGCCAACAACCTTTTACCAGGCAATTATTCAGTTATCGTGTCCGATTTTATGGGCTGTATCGATACAGCTTATACAACGATATATGCTGATACAACACCTACACCTTCTATATGCATGGTAACAACTGATGGCCCATCCCTTTACAATTATGTTTATTGGGATCAGACATTATATTCCAATGTTGATTCTTTTATAATTTACAGAGAAACAACACCATCCTTTTTTAGTCGTATTGGAGCAGTTTCTTCTGATTCATTGAGCGAATTTAAAGACACCGCAAGAAGCATTGGACCTGCAAATGGAAACCCAAATCTTCGATCATATAAATATAAAATTCAGATCCTTGATACCTGCGGAAATTACAGTCTCCTGAGTCCTTATCACAGCACAATTTACATTACCGATGATGGTCTTGGTTTGTTTTCATGGTCAACACCCTACACAATTGAAGGCCAGCCTAATCCTGTTTCCAATTACATATTATTATGCGATACTGCAAATATAGATTTTTGGATTCCTGTCCAAACCGTTTCAGGAACGGCTTCTAGTGCCATAGATCCCGGTTTTGCCAATCATAGCAACATAGCAAACTGGCGGGTTAAAACTGCATGGTCAATTTCCTGTACTCCAACAAGAGCAACAGTAAATACTACGCGTTCAAATATTAAGCATGGATTGTCGGTTACCTCAATAAATGAATTATCATTTGGTTCTGTGGTAGTTTATCCTAATCCGGCAAATGGTCAGGTGAGCATAGGCTTATCACCTGAAGCAGGATCTGTTCTTGTAAGATTTGAAAATTCATTAGGACAATTGATTTTAACTGAAACAATTGAAGTTAGGGGATCAAAAGGCTTAACGCAGCAATTTGATATCAACTCCTTTCCGAAAGGAATTTATTTTATAAGCCTGGAAAGTGCAAATAAAAAGGTGTTTAAAAAACTGATAGTTAATTAGTAAGAAATATTAAAAATAAATTGATCCTGATAAAATGATCATCAAATAATTTTGAAAAGGTGAATTATCTTTGCTAAAACAAAAACAATGAAAAGATCTGTACTTCTATCTGTAATAATATTTTCTTTCAATATTATGTCCCTGAAAGCTCAGGTGCCGGACTGGACGTGGGCTGTAAATCAGGGCGGATCCGCTTCTGACGAAAACAGAGGTGTTGCAACCGATCGTGCAGGAAATATATTTACAACCGGTAATTTCCATAGCTCCTCTATATCTTTTGGTGCTTCAGTTCTTTCAAGTGCCGGTCAGAATGATGTATTTGTAGCCAAGTATGACGCTTCAGGAAATGCATTGTGGGGAGCAAGATCTGGTGGTACAGGTTATGATTTGGGAAAAGCTGTTGCAACTGATTCTGCAGGTAATGTTTATGTGATCGGTAACTTTCAAAGTCCTTCTATTTCTTTTGGAGCATCTACATTAACTTCTGCTGGTGCTGAGGATATCTTTGTTGCCAAGCTAAATTCAGCTGGTGTAATTCAATATGAATTCAGACTAGGAAGTACGGGTTCTGATCAGGGATATGGTATTGTCACAGACGGAACAGGATATTTTTATATAACAGGTAGCTATAATGGATCTATTAGTTTTGGAAGCACCACTTTGACTAGCATGGGTGGATCCGATGCTTTTGTTGCCAAATATAGTTTGTCAGGAACATTTCAATGGGCAAGAAGTGCAGGTGGTCCAAGCGCTGAGAGCCCTGGTGCAATCTGCCTTGATAACTCTGGAAACCCTATTTTTACAGGAATTTTTTATAGTTCGAATATTTATTTTGGGACGGTCATGGTCAGCAATTTAGGTGTAACCAATTATCAGTTATTTACCGCAAAATATGATTCTTCCGGGAATCTTCTATGGGCTAAGGCTTGCGGAGGAACTGCTTCAGAAGTTCCATACAGTATCACAACAGATCTGGATTCGAATGTATATGTGTCCGGCTACATGAGCAGCTCATTCACTTTTGGTACTTCAACTCTAAATACCAATGGAGGTGCTGATATATTTATCGCAAAATATACTTCATCCGGCACCGAAGTCTGGGCAAAGAATTTTGGAGGTTCAGGAACTGAAGATGCATATGCTGTTAGAACAGATGAGAATAATGATGTTTATATTGCCGGAGATATTGGAAGTACGGGTATAAACTTTGGTTCAACAGTTTTAAATACTACCGGAACCGGTAGAGACATTTTCATTGCAAAACTAACTTCTCAGGGTAACGAAATATGGGCAACAAGTGTAGGCGGAACTGCTCAGGAATATGCCTTTGCAATGAACATTGATCGTGGTGGAAGTGTAATAATAGCAGGGTCTTTTGCTAGTCCTTCCCTGACTTTCGGAACATCTGTAATTTATCCTGCCGCAACATATGATGTGTATGTAGCAAAGATTTCAGCGCTTCTACCTCCTGATATTTGTATGGTAACTGTGGACAGCCTCTCCAATTATAACATGATCTATTGGGATAAAACTCCTTATCTGGGTGTCGATTCTTTTATCGTTTACCGGGAAACAACAATTAATACTTATAAAAGGATCGGTGCTGTTCATCATGATTCTCTAAGTATGTTCATTGATACAGTTAGAACATTATATTTTCCAAATACAGGAAATCCTAACCAGGGAACTTACAAGTATAAATTGCAGATCCGTTCTATGACCGGTGATTACGGAATGATGGGACCCTGGCATAAATCTATCTTCGTAAATCAAACCGGAGGAGTTTTTACTTTCAATGATTATTCTATTGAAGGTGTTACTGTTCCTGTTCCGCAGCTTAATCAGTATTTATTGCTGAGGGATGATAACAGTACAGGTAACTGGAATGTTCTAAGTGCAAATGCAAGCTCTCCAATGAACGATCCTGCCTTTGCATCTTTCCCGAATGCTAGATGGAGAGTTGAAACCGACTGGACAATAAATTGCGATGCGACCCGCGCTACGGTTAATACCACACGTTCCAATATTAAAGGAGCAGGGCTCTCTGTAGGAATAGAAAAAGAAACTCTGAATATTGATTTTGCTGTTTTTCCTAATCCGGCTGATGAGAATGTTATAATCGAGGTTCCTCCTCAATCTTCTAAATGTCTGATCAAAATGTATGATCAGTTAGGAAAAAGTGTAACCGAAGAAATTCTTATTGGTCCTTCAACAATGAAAACGAGCTATAAGCTGGATCTTTCAGGGTGTGACAAAGGTATTTATACTATAACTCTTGAGAACGAAAAGGGTAGATCTTACAGGAAATTAGTCCGCAATTAGCCGTTCTATTCCGACCGAATATGTTAAATTTGCCTGAACCCAAAGTTCAGGCAAATTTTTTTTCATGAGGTTTTCTAAAATCTTTTTTTTCATTTCTTTCATTCTGTTTTTTCAGATCTCCTTCCTGAATGCCCAACAGTATAATTTCAAGAACTATTCTGCAAAGAATGGTCTGGCAAATTCTATTATCAATAACATATTTCAGGATAGCCGCGGTTATATGTGGTTTGGAACCCAAGGCGGAGGTGTCAGCCGTTTCAATGGTAAAACATTCAGCAGCTTTACTAAGGCTGACGGACTTATTGCCAATGATGTTACATACATAACTGAAGACAGGACAGGAAATATCTGGATCGCGACCTCAGAAGGTGTATCCATGTATGATGGACTGGTGTTTAAGAATTTCAGCTCTAAGGAAGGCCTTTCAGAAGGTGTTGTTTACTGGATCTATGTTGATACCAATAATAATATTTGGTTCGCGATAAAAAAAGGCGGACTGAATAAATATGATTGGAAAAGCTTTACATCCTATACCCAAAAAGATGGTTTGCCTGCTGATAATGTTTTCTGTATTGTTGAGGATAAGAACAAAGATCTTTGGCTTGGCCTGTCAAATGGAATAGCAAGATTTGATGGTACCCGCTTTATCAATTACGACAAGATAGATGTAGTAAAAGATAAAACTTTTTTCGCTGCGTGTATTGATTCAAAAGGAGCGATTTGGTTTGGAGGTACAAGCGGCAATGGGGTAGTTCGTTACAAGAACAGCCGTTTTGAGGCGATACGCTTGCCTGATGAAGTTAAAGACGATTTTATCGGAAGTATTACTGAAGACAATAAAGGAAACCTCTGGTTCGCAACAGATCATGGTGTATTAAAATATGAGAATAAGAGTTTTCATTTATTCACCGAAAAGCAGGGCTTGTCGTCTAACGGAGTTTTATCAGTAAATAAAGATTACGAAGGAAATATCTGGATAGGAACACAAGGGGGAGGAGTGAATGTTTTTAATAATGAATCCTTTGTTAATTATACAGACAAGGATGGTTTGCCCAGCAAGTTCGTGAGTTCAATTTGTTCCACTGCTGATGGAAATTATATTGTGGGAACTTCAGGTTCCGGATTAAGCACACTCGATAGGATAACTAATACTTTCAAGCCGATCACAGGAGTTCCTGAAATTGACCAGATAAATATTTTTTCAGTAACTGAAGATAAAAAAGGACAGCTTTGGGTAGGAGCCCAGGAAGGAGTGTTTGTTTTAAAGAAAGTGAATGGGGTTTATAAACTTCTCAAAGAATATAAGAAGAAAGATAACATCGATCTGCTTGCAGCACTTAAGATCGTAGAAGGTGAAAATGGTGAAATGTGGGTTGCATCTTATGGTTCTGGGGTTTTCTGTATAAAGGACGATAAGGTTACATTGTACAACAAGACTGATGGATTTATTTCGAATAATATTTTCACGATCTATAAAGATTCACGATCTAATATCTGGATTGGAACAAAAGATGAGGGCTTGATCAAATTCGATGGTAAAGATTTCACAAACTATTCGGTCAAGGATGGCCTCTTAGATAAAGCGATATGGTCAATCACAGAAGATGATAAAGGAAATATTTTTTTGGGAACAGGTGAAAGCGGAGTTTTTCTCTTTGATGGCAAAAACTTCCGAAACTATTCATCAACCTCCGGATTATGTTCCAATTACATTGCAGTTCTGCAATGGGATAATATTGATAAGAACTTATGGGTAGGTACAGAAAAGGGAATCAATAAAATTAAGTTCAAAAAAGATCACGCAATAGAATCTTTAAGATATTATGGAGATCAGGAGGGGTTTAAAGGAATAGAGGTAAACCAGAATGCGAACCTGATGGATAAACAGGGATTGCTTTGGTTTGGTTGCAATAATGGATTATCCCGCTATGATCGTAAATATGATTTTCCGAATACTACACCCCCTAAATTACAGCTCACAAGTATTCTTTTGGCTTATCAGAATGTGGATTGGAAATTATATGCAGATTCAGTCGATAAGAATAAACTTCCTTTAAATCTTGAACTGTCACATAAGAACAATAACCTCACTTTCAACTTTCAGGCCTTCACAATTAATAACGTGAAATATACTTTCATTCTTGAAGGGCAGGATGACGAGTGGTCGCCTTTGTCGGAAAAACCCGAAGCTGTATTTACAAATATTAATCCCGGGAAGAACTACACCTTCAGAGTGAGAGCAGTGAATTCGAATGGTGTATGGAGCAAAGAAACCGCGGCATTTACATTTGCTATTGCTCCGCCATGGTGGAAGACATGGTGGTTCTATACTATTGTAATTTCTTTGATCGTTTTGAGTATCTATAGTTTTATTAATTATAGGACAGCTCAACTTGCCAAAGAGAAGAAGGTCCTCGAAGAAAAAGTAACCGAGCGCACCATAGAGTTAAGAGCAGCTAATGATCAGCTTTCCGTGGCTTTTCAGGACATCAAGGACAGTATTAATTATGCGAAGAAAATACAGGATGCTATTCTTCCATTGGAGGAAGAGATAACAAAAGCCCTTCCTCATTCTTTTGTTTTGTTCAAACCACGCGATGTGGTGAGCGGGGATTTTTACTGGTTCAATAAAAAAGACGATAAGATCTTTATTGCGGCTGTTGATTGTACCGGCCACGGTGTTCCCGGAGCATTTATGAGTATGATCGGAAGTTCCCTTCTGAATGAGATCATCAGTAAAAAAGGTCCGCATGATGCTGCTAGTGTTCTTAAAAAACTGCATCAGGGAGTCCGTAAATCATTGAAGCAGGACAGAGATAGTTATGAATCAAAGGATGGGATGGATCTCGCGCTGGCTGTCCTTGATACTACAACAAATACCTTGCAGTATAGTGGAGCAAAACGTCCAATGCTGCATTACAACGGGGAATTTTTTGAAGAGATAAAAGCGGATAAACAATCTATTGGCGGACTTGAGATGGAGGACAATTATACTTTCACAAATCATAATTTCGAACTGAAGAAAGGAGATACTTTTTATCTTTTTACAGATGGATATGTAGATCAGTTTGGAGGGGAACGTGAAAAGAAATATTCTACCAAGCGCTTCAAGGAAACTCTTGCCGGAATACAGCAGCTTTCAATGAAAGAACAGCAAAAAGAGCTGGATGAGGCTATTGAAAAATGGAAATCAGGAATAGAGCAGATCGATGATATTCTAGTTATCGGTTTCCGGTTTTGATTTTTAAACACGGAGGAGCAGAGGTAAGGGAATTTCACTGAGAAAGAATGCTTCATTTCAGAAAGTTATCTAAAGCAGTTTGTCATCCCGAGCTTGCCCGAGTGATCTTATTCTGTGTGCGAGGTTAACGAATGACAATCGTTGTCCACCTTTGAGAAAAATCATTAATTTTTAGTAATTTCGCTACCTCGATTTTAGGATTCTCCAATTCTCTAAATCAACAAATCACCAATTCAAAAATTTTAAATATATGTTACGATCACACACTTGCGGGGAATTAAGAATCACACATGTAGGACAAGTTGTTACTGTCAGCGGTTGGGTTCAGGGAATAAGAGATAAGGGGTCCTTATTATGGATCGATCTTCGTGACCGTTACGGCATTACTCAGGTAACTATAGAAACAGAAAATGCTTCTAAGGAATTAGTGGATATTGCGCGTTCATTAGGACGTGAATTTGTAATTAGTGTAACCGGTAAAGTAGCTGAACGTTATTCTAAATCGGATAAAATAGCGACAGGCGATATCGAGATCACTCCTGAAAAGATCGCAATTTTGAATTCAGCGATAACTCCGCCTTTTACAATTGAAGATGATACTGACGGTGGTGATGATATCCGAATGAAATACCGTTACCTGGATCTGAGGAGAAATTCTGTTCGTAAGAATTTGGAATTACGTCATCGCATGGCAATTGAAACGAGATTGTATCTTGATAAATTAAATTTTCTTGAAGTTGAAACTCCTGTGTTGATCAAATCTACTCCGGAAGGTGCACGCGATTTTGTTGTGCCGTCCAGAATGAACCAGGGAGAATTTTATGCATTGCCTCAGTCGCCACAAACATTCAAGCAATTATTGATGGTAGGTGGTTTCGACCGTTATTACCAGATCGTAAAATGTTTCAGGGATGAAGATCTTCGTGCTGATCGTCAGCCAGAATTCACTCAGATCGACTGTGAAATGGCTTTTGTAGAGCAGGAAGATATTTTAAATACGTTCGAAGGATTAGTTCGTCATTTATTTAAATCAGTTAAGAATGTTGATATTCCTGAGCTTACAAGAATGACTTATGCTGACGCGATGAAATATTACGGGAATGATAAACCGGATATTCGTTTCGAAATGAAGTTTGTTGAGCTGAATGATGTTGTGAAAGGAAAAGAATTCAAAGTGTTTAATGATGCCGGACTTGTAGTTGGTATCTGTGCAAAAGGAGCTGCTGAGTATACACGTAAGCAGTTAGATGAATTAACTGAGTTTGTGAAACGTCCGCAGATAGGAGCTACCGGACTTGTATATGCACGTTACAATGCTGACGGAACAATTAAATCTTCAGTAGATAAATTTTACAACGAAGAGGAATTAAAGAAATGGGCTCTTGCATTCAATGCACAACCCGGAGATCTGATGCTGCTTTTAGCCGGTGATGAAAATAAAACACGCAAAGCATTATCGGAATTACGTCTTGAAATGGGAACACGTTTAGGGTTACGCGATAAGAATAAATTTGCCTGTCATTGGGTGATCGACTTTCCATTATTGGAATACAATGAGGAATCGAACCGCTGGCATGCAATGCATCATCCATTCACATCACCTAAGCCTGAAGATATAGCGTTATTGGAAACAGATCCTGGTAAAGTACGGGCAAATGCGTATGATATGGTGATCAATGGAGTAGAGGTAGGCGGAGGTTCCATAAGGATCTTCAATAAAGAATTGCAGGCCAAAATGTTTGGATTACTTGGCTTTACAAAAGAAGATGCTCAATCACAATTCGGATTTCTGATGAATGCATTTGAATTCGGTGCGCCTCCGCATGGCGGGATAGCATTCGGCTTCGATCGCCTATGTTCATTATTTGGAGGTGCTGAGGTGATCCGTGATTTTATTGCTTTCCCAAAGAATAATTCCGGCAGAGATGTTATGATCGACTCCCCGTCTCCGATAGCGAAAGAGCAATTGGATGAGCTGGGTGTGGCTTTGCAAATACCTGCCGTGAAATAAGTTCAGTTTAGATATTAAAAAAAGCTTCCTGAACAGGAAGCTTTTTTATTTTGCAGGAGCTGTATTTGCTGTATCATGATTGCTTCCTGAAGAAGATGCTTCAGATTCCGGCAGTTCATATTCATGTCAGGTTGGAATTCTTCTTTTTTATCAGCGCGTGTCCATGTAAGGATTTGATAAAATGCATAAGGCGTTTCTATAACTCCCATCCTGTAATAAACTTCTATTCCGTCCACACTTCCGGTAATTTCGCTTACTAATGCCTCATGACCGTCAATCTTCTCCTTTTGAGGAGGACTTACCTTTCCATTCTTTATCGTTTCATGAAATGGCTGAGAAGCAATATTCTTGAAGTAAAGATTTATATCATAATCGAGATCGTAGCTCTCCATCGTTTTCTTGCGCTCATCGATCACAAAAGCATAAATATCCTTATCAGTATTCTGGTATTGAAATGAAGCATCTGCATGAAGGTCTACACAAGGCTGAAGGTAGTCGGGGATAGAGATCGCATACCGGTCATTTACTTTCACTTCTTTGAAAGCAGTTTCCTTTTTGCACGAAGAGATCATTGAGAGTAATGCAACTGAAAGTAATAATTTCCTGATCATTCCGGTATTTTTAGCCTTAGCAAAGTACATAAAAATAATTCATAAAAAAAATATGATCGTGGAGTTTTAATAAAATAATAAAGTTTCCGGCTAAACCTTGCTGAGATTAATAACTTCCTTTTTTAATACTTCAACAGTTTCTAAACAAAGGGTATTCATTTCTTCTACTTTAAGTACCATTTCTTCAGTCAGTCCTTCCTTTTCAATATTCTTTTCAATAAATTCCATTTGTAAGTTCAATGCAAAAGCTCCCAGCAATTTAGCCGGACTCTTCATTTTATGTGCCTGGGAGCATATTGCATTAATATTTCTGTCGGAAAGGAATTTTTTCATTTCTTTCACATAACGAGGCATTTCCTGAATGTAGCTTTCCATTATATCCTTCAGATATTCATTGTCACCTTCTGCGCGTTCGTGTAAAATAGAAAGATCAACGATTGGTGGATTACTTATCATGTTAACAGGAATGATCTTTACAATCTTATCGTATAACTCTTCAGGATTAAAAGGTTTTGAAACATACTCATTCATTCCTACGGATATACATTTTTCCCTGTCGCCAATAAGTGCAGAGGCTGTCATCGCTATGATCGGAATTTTATTGATTGGCGCTGGCATTTTCTTTCTGATAAAGAGAGTTGCATCAAATCCGTCCATTTCAGGCATTGTAACATCCATAAGAATAAGATCATATTTCTTTTCTATAAGTTTGTTAAAAGCAATTCTGGCATTATCAGCTACATCCACTTTACCATTCCATTTTTTTAATGTAAGTGCAGCTACACGTTGATTTACTTTATTATCATCGATCACAAGAACGTTAATGGAATTCAGATTCGGCTGGTTAAAATCAACTGCCTGAATATTCATTGAGCGCTGCTCTTTTACATTTCGGGCGAGTTTCTTAAACTGGAGGGTGAAGCTGAATGTTGAACCTTCATTTACTTTACTGCTTACGGAAATATTACCTCCCTGTTGTTCTATCAGCTGTTTTGCAATGGTAAGTCCAAGTCCTGTTCCTCCATATTTACGGGTAGTTTTTGCATTTACCTGGGTAAAACTTTCGAATATTGTACTTAGCTTACTTTCCTGAATTCCAATCCCGGTATCCTGAACGCTGAATAATATTAGAACATTTTTTCCATCGTCCTTCAGTAGTTTTGCAATTATCTTTACTTCACCTTTCTCTGTAAATTTAATTGCGTTACCGGTTAGATTTAACAACACCTGGTTAAGTCTGATCGGATCTCCGATGATTCCTGAGGGAATAGCTTCATCAATGCTGGAAATAAGACGAATGTTCTTTTCCGTAGAACGATACTGAAGTGAGTAGATCAAATTCTTGAAAAGATCGGAAAGCCGGAATGCTTTCTTTTCAAATGTCATTTTGCCAGCGTTGATCTTGGAAAGATCCAGAAGGTCGTTGATCAATACCAATAAGCTGTTCGCTGATTCATTAATAGCACTGATGTATTCGTTTTGTTCTGAAGTAAGAGCAGTATCTTTTAAATGATTGGTCATACCAATGATACCGTTCATTGGAGTCCTTATTTCATGACTCGTATTTGCAAGAAATTGTTCCTGTGTTTCTTTGGCCTGTTCTGCAGATTCTTTTGCTTTTAAGATCTCAATAGTGGATTTCTTTCTTATAAGATTCCTGTTATATAATAGAACCAGAAGAATTACAAGAAGAAGAATTGCAATGATCAGTGAGTTGTTAAAGATCCTGTCCTTGGATATGATCTGATTTTGAATTTCTTTATTTTTCTTTAAAAGTTCAATCTCCTTATCTTTCTTTTCACTTTCAAGTTCGGTTTGCAATCTTAATACAGACAGAGTAGCATTTTCATTCGACATGCTGTCTTTAAAAATATCAGAAAGCCTGTGATAATGATAAGCTTTATCAAAGTCCTTCATTGAAGCGTATATCACAGAGATCTGTTCATTATTCTTTGCGATCAGGCTTTTAAGATTTGCGGCCTGAGCTCTTTCTAACGCAACCGAAGTATATTTCAATGCATTTTTTTCATCACCCATCTTATGATAAATGCTACCGATTGCTGCATTTTCATAAGTGATCCAGAAATTTACTTTTGAATCTTCAAAAAGCTTTAAAGCAAGTTTAAAGTACGAAAGAGCTTTACTGTATTGTTCCAATATCTCATACACTTCACCGATATTGGTTAGACACATTCCTTCACGGACTTTATCTTTATTTGATTTTGATAAACGCAAACCGCGCATGGAAAAATCTAATGATTTAAAGAGCAGGTCCTTGTTCTTGGTTTTAGTTCCAAGTTTGTTGTAGGCATTGGAGAGATTAATGTATCCCACTGTTATCTTATGAGTGTCTTTAACTTCGAAAGCTATTTCGAGTGCTTTATTATAGTAAAGCATGGCTTTAACAAAGCTTGTACTATCATCATTTAAAATTCCTTTGTCGAGATAGCTATGAGCTATCTTATTAATGGAAACCGCGCAGTACTGTTTATCTTTTAATCCTATGTAATATTCAAGTGCTTGTTTGAAATAAATGATTGCACGGTCATAACTTTTAAGTGTCTTGAAAACATCACCGATCGTGTAATAGCATTTTGCTGCAGACAATGAATCATTTGTTGATTCAGCAATGCTTAATGCTGTTTTTAATTTTTCAAGCGCATCCGAATAATTGCCTTCATCATTACTCAGGGAAGCCATAGTGTTTAAAGCGCTGATCCTTCCTTTATCATAATTAATAGAATCGGAAATAGTGAAGGCTTTATTTACTAAAAGATGAGCTTTGGCATTATCGTAATCGATCAGCCGGGAAGCAAGCTCATTCATTGCTTTTACTCTTCTTTCAATAGTTTCAGCCGTATCAATACTTGCTTCAAGGGAATCAAGCAGCCTCTTTGGCTGAGCATGAGCAAAAGCGAGTGTGAAAAAGGAAAGAAGTAAAAGTAGCCTGGTCTTCATCTGACATTACAAAAGTACTTCATTTCCAGCACAATCGGGAATATTTGGTCTGTCGGATTTAAGGAATTTAACAAAAAATCCCGAACCATTTTAATGGTTCGGGATAACTATTTATTTCTATCGGGCACTAAATTGCCAACTGCTTAAAGCGTTCCTCTCTTTGCCTGTTCTCTTTCAATAGATTCAAACAATGCTTTGAAATTTCCTGCACCGAAACCTTTGGCTCCCATACGCTGGATGATCTCGTAGAATAATGTCGGACGATCCTCTACAGGCTTTGTAAAGATCTGTAATAAGTATCCGTCTTCATCTGCATCAACAAGGATGGATAGTTCCTGTAATTTGGAAATGTCCTCGTGCATGATACTCATGTGTGAACCTAATCTGTTTGGGATATCATCATAATAAGCCTGTGGAGGAGGAGGAAGGAATTCTACTCCGCGCGCTCTTAATTCAGTTACTGTTTTGATGATATCATCTGTTGCGAGTGCCAAATGCTGAACTCCGGCTCCTTCATAAAAATCGATGTATTCTTCGATCTGTGATTTTTTCTTTCCTTCTGCCGGCTCATTGATCGGGAATTTTATTCTTCCGTTTCCGTTGCTCATTACTTTACTCATCAAAGCGGAATACTCTGTTGTGATCTGCTTATCATCAAATGATAAAAAGTTTACGAAGCCCATTACATCCTCATACCATTTTACTGTTTCATTCATTTGATTCCAGCCAACATTTCCAACCATGTGATCAATGAATTTTAAACCAACCGGTGCAGGATTGTAATCCGATTTCCATTCTTTGTATCCCGGAAGGAATGTTCCTTTATAATTCTTACGTTCAACGAACATGTGAACCGTTTCTCCGTAAGTATAAATTCCGGCTCTCACAACTTCACCATTCTCATCCTTCTCAACAGTAGGTTCCATGAATGATTTAGCTCCGCGCTTTGTGGTTTCTTCCCATGATTTTCTTGCATCTTCAACCCAAAGTGCTATTACTTTAACACCATCACCATGCTTCACTATGTGTTCATTAATGGGTGATTTAGAATTTAATGGCGTTGTTAAAACAATGCGGATCTTATCCTGTGAAATAACATAAGATGCATAATCCTTGCATCCTGTTTCCAAACCTTTGTATGCATACGACTGATAACCGAATGCTGTTTTATAATAGTGTGCAGCCTGTTTCGCGTTGCCTACATAAAACTCCACATAGTCTGTTCCTAATAAAGGAAGAAAATCCTGTGCACCTTCAAATATTTTTTCTAATCCGTATTCTACGTTTTTTATTTCTTTTGACATGTTATTTTAATTTATAATTCCACATTTATAATTTATAATTTCTTTTACTCAACCCAACTCTTATAATATTTCCCATCATCAATTTTCATAGCATCTTCCGTAACCATTAATGGCTTGAATGTATCAACCATAACAGCCAACTCTTGTGTTACAGTCTGACCGATGCTGCGTTCCATTGCTCCCGGTGCAGGTCCGTGAGGAATTCCTTTTGGATGCAAGGTGATATGACCCTGTTCAATATTATTTCTGCTCATAAAATCACCATCAACATAATATAAAACTTCATCACTATCAATATTGCTGTGATTGTAAGGTGCAGGAATAGACTTCGGATGATAGTCGTACAGGCGCGGACAAAATGAACATACTACAAAAGTTGATGTTTCAAATGTCTGGTGAACAGGAGGTGGCTGATGTACTCGTCCGGTGATCGGTTCAAAATTATGTATGCTGAATCCGTATGGGAAATTATAGCCATCCCATCCAACAACATCGAACGGATGTGTTGCGTAAACGATCTCATGCATCATTCCTTCTTTCTTTACTTTGACAATAAAATCTCCTTTTTCATCAAAGGTTTCAAGGTCTGTCGGCAATTTAAAATCTCGTTCACAAAAAGGAGAATGTTCTAATAATTGTCCGGAAGAACTCTTATAACGTTTAGGAGTATAGAAAGGAGAATGTGATTCAACATAAAAGATCCTGTTGTCTGTTGTATCAAAATCTATCTGATAAATGATGCCGCGCGGAATAATAAGATAATCGCCATATTCGAATGCGATATTCCCCATCAATGTTCTTAGTGTCCCTTTACCTTTATGAATAAAAAGCATTTCATCAGCATCAGCATTCTTATAAAAATAAGTGCGCAATGATTTTTGCGGAGCTGCTAAGCCAATAATGCAATCAGAATTAATTAACATCGCTTTTCTGCTTTCCAGAAAATCTTCAGTTGGTTTAACCTGAAATCCTTTAAGCAAAAGTGATTTAATGTTTTTATTGATGGCGATCTTCGGAGTAACATCGTATGACTTTACTATTTCTTTTACCTGGGTCGGGCGATGAACCTGGTATAGTAAAGAAGAATGTCCATGAAAGCCTTCGGTTCCGAAAAGCTGTTCATAGTATAATCCGCCTGAGGGTTTTTCAAACTGAATGTGACGTTTTTGAGGGAATGATCCCAGCTTATGATATATAGGCATCTTTGAATTTAAGAGTTAAGGGTTAAATTAAAAAAAGTCAAAAGGAACTGACTTATGAATGATTCTTGAAGAAAGAATACTCCTACTCAGGATTACGTTTAGTTACCTGTTTTATATCGATAATAAAAGATTTTCCGATACTATTCATACAACAAATCTAATGAAATGATATGTAAAATAAAAGTAAATAATCGTATGATTTTCATCAGTTCTTTGGCACATAGATTATATTGATAATTTTGCAGTATGATCCTTACCGATACCCACACACATTTATATTCCAAAGAGTTCGAACCCGACAATGCAGCTTTGATTGAAAAGGCTATAAAATCAGGAGTTACACGTTTTTTTATGCCTAATGTGGACAGCGAATCCATACCCGGAATGTTTCAGATAGAAAAGCAGTTTCCAGAGAATTGTTTTCCTATGATGGGGTTGCATCCCTGTTCGGTTAACCAGACCTATCAGCAGGAACTGAAAGTGATGGAGTATTGGTTGAATAAAAGAAAATTCACTGCTATCGGTGAAATAGGGATAGATCTATATTGGGATAAGACTTTTTTCGAGCAGCAGCAGGATGCCTTTCGAACACAAATAGGTTGGGCGAAAAAATATAATATTCCGTATGTGATTCATTCGCGCAACGCCTTTGATGAAACGATGGCTATTGTAAATGAATTTAAGAATGAAAAGATTAAAGCGATATTTCATTGCTTCAGCGGAAACGTTGAACAGGCTGAACAGGTTATTTCTGCAGGTTTACCTGCCGGAGCTTCTCTCGCGGAGGCAGGTGATTTTAAACTGGGAATTGGTGGTGTTGTGACATTCAAAAATTCGGGTCTTGATAAAGTTGTTGAAGCGATAGATCTGAAGCATCTCGTTCTGGAAACAGATGCTCCTTACCTTGCTCCGGTTCCTTTCCGCGGTAAGCGCAATGATCCCAACTACCTTGTTTTAATAGCACGAAAAGTAGCAGACATTAAAAATATAAGTATTGAAGAAGTTGCTGCTGTAACTACGCAGAATTCGATTGATGTTTTTGGGAGGTAATTTTATTAACCGCGAAGACACAAACGCGCAAAGAGAGCGCTTAATGTTAAACACTACGTTTATACAGATTCGTAAATTCGTAACACATTCGTTATCCGTACCTTCATATTCGTAAATTCGCTTCAAATTCGTAACTATGAGATCCAAAGTTTTATTAATATACACAGGCGGAACGATCGGCATGATGCAGGATGCCAAGTCAGGGCAATTAAAGCCTTTCGATTTTAAGCATCTTTCTGAACAGATACCTGAGCTGAATAAGTTTGATGTTTCATTGTCTGCTGTTTCCTTTGGAAAGCCTATTGATTCTAGTGATATGAGTCCTGATGTATGGATCGAGATTGCTGAAACAATTAAAAAAAATTACGATAAGCATGATGGTTTTGTGATCCTTCACGGAAGTGATACTATGTCTTTCACTGCTTCTGCATTAAGCTTTATGCTTGAAAATCTGAACAAGCCTGTTATTCTCACGGGGTCTCAATTGCCTATCGGAACTATCCGGACAGACGGGAAAGAAAATTTAATTACTGCGATCGAGATCGCTGCAGCAAAAGAAAAGGGAAAACCGGTTGTTTCAGAAGTTTGTATATATTTTGAATATCAGCTTTACCGCGGGAATCGGACTCATAAATACAATGCGGAACATTTCCAGGCTTTTCAATCACCGAATTATCCAATCCTTGCAGAAGCCGGAGTTCATATCAAATACAATCGCAGCGCATTAAAAAAAGTCGGAACAAAAAAGCTTAATGTACAGACAAAGCTGAATACGGATATTAGTATTCTGAAAATGTATCCGGGAATTTCTGAGCATGTAGTGAATGCTATTCTTGGAACAAAGAATTTAAAAGCGTTGATCATAGAAACATTTGGTGCAGGGAATGCAACTACGCAGCAATGGTTCATTGATGCGCTTAAAAAGGCGATCTCAAAAGAAATAACTATTTTAAATGTAACTCAATGTAATGCCGGTAAAGTGGAGCAGGGGAAATATGCTACCAGTGCTGCATTTAATAAAATTGGTGTGATAGGAGGTTCGGACCTCACAAGTGAAGCCGCTGTTGCCAAACTGATGTATGTTTTGGGTTCTACAACAAAACAAAAAGAGATCGAAAAATTATTGAGGTCGGATCTTCGTGGAGAAATGACAATTTAAGGAAGAATTGAAATCAATTCTTCCTCATTTTACTTAAATGATATCACTTTCATTAATTCATCCAGCTTCGGTGATAAAACTATTTCTGTTCTTCTGTTCTTTGCCTTTCCTTCCGTAGTTGAATTATCTGCAATTGGTGAGAATTCACCTTTTCCTGCTGCTGTCAGTTTTTTAGCGTCCATTCCATATTCGTTGGTTAATAAACGCACAACGTTTGTTGCTCTTGCAGCACTTAGATCCCAGTTGTCTTTGAACACTGCTGTTTTGATCGGAACATTGTCTGTATGCCCTTCTATAGCAATACTTACATCACTGTTTTTATTCAGTACTTCTGCCAGTTTCTTCAATGCTTCTTTTCCTTTTGTTTCTACGTCCGGACTTCCTGATTTGAACAATAATTTATCTGACATGGAAACATAAACTTTTCCATCACGCATATTGACGGTAAGCTCATCGGCATTAAAACCAAGCAATGCCTTTTTAACAGTATTGGTAAGAGCAGACATGATAGAATCCTGTCGGTTTATAATACCTTGCAGATCCTGGAGCTTCGCTTCTTTTTCTTTAAGATCTTTTTCTTTCTTTTCTAATTCCGATTGTTTTTTTTTAAGATCATCACTAAGGCTGGCTACCGTAGTTCCTGAAGTAGCCTTTAAGCTTTCGTAATCTTTATTGAGGCTTTCCATATTTTTAGTCAGTGATGCCACTTCTTCAGCTTTTTGTTTACTCAGATTGCATAATGAATCTCTTTCGGAGAGTGCTTTTTTATATCGTTTTGAGAAAACTTCAGGTTTTTTGGAAGACGAATCTCCGCATAAAACATGGGGTTTGCAGCTTTGTAAAGAAATTAAAAACGATCCTGATATGATCAGATAAAAACAGGAGAAATATTTTTTCATAAAATTCATTTTTTGAATTTTAGTACTAAAAAATTATGCTAGATAAGGAATTAAATGATTATTCTGCTTGTTTCTTTACAAAGCAAAGTTTAAAAAAAGGGAAATAAAAGATTATAGCTTTACGCTATGTCGCCATGAAAACATGGCGAATGTTTTAGCCTTTAGGTAAGATATTATTAATTGCCTGCTTCACGATCACTTCATAAACTTCACAACAGATCTTTTCTTTCTTGAATTTCACAATCACTCCTTTTTGGGATTCACTAAAAACTACAACGTCTTTGGCTGAGGAGGTTTTAATCTTACATTCAGGATTGATGCATTTAAGATGTTGAATTTTTGAAATAGCTTCTGTTATAAATTTTTGTTTCATGTAAGTAAAAATACGTAGATAAAAGTTGACTTAAATCAATTTTATTTATAATCTTCTTATTAACAAAAATGAATACCAATGGCTGTTGGGGAATTGTTTCCTCAAATGAGTTGTTTTGAATACTGGCTGATCATTTTACTTCCGTAAAATCAACACTTTAATAATCCAAAATTCAAAAACTTGTTCCTGCAGCAGATTGCTTAAAGTTGTTTAAATTCTCGCTGAGTTTTTTCTTTAATTGTTCAATTTCAGTACGAAGTTCTCTGTTGGTTTCTGAAAGTTCATTAATAAGATCTGTTTTTTTAGCTTCTAATGTCTTCAGATCTGTGATGTCTCGGGTGAAACATCTGGTATGAACAAACTTGTCATCCTTCCATAAAACATTTGAATTGATCAATACCGGTTTTATCTGTCCGTTCTTACAAAGTAACTGTGCCGGGTAATTCTTCAGGGTTTCTTTTCTTATTAATCTAGAAAGTATATCTTCAATAACGTTTTTATCCGCATGGAAATTACTGATGTGTTTTCCTATATACTCTTCTTTACTATAACCCAAAGATTCCAGTTCCGCTTTATTGGCCCACACTATTATTCCGCTCCCATTCACCCAATGCAATGGTATAGAGGCATTCTCAACAAAGTCAGTTAATTCGTCAACCCGCGATTGAAGTTCCAGCCGCGTTTTCTCACTTTCTTCCAGTTTGATCTTAAGTGTTTCTATGTCCATTAACTATCAAATAATTACAATTTTAATTTCTCTTTTAATATTTAAAAATCAGCATTTGTTAAGAAAAACATGAATAGTTTTCGGTGAAAGCCGAAAAAAAATAGCCGAAACAGTTGTCACATTTTATTAGAGCAATTTTTTTGGTATAATCTTCCTTGAGCCTGCTTTTATACGTTTCTTTAGGCTTGCTTTATGATCTGAGTTTTTCTCTAAAGTGGTTTTCCAGGAATTTTCGGGTAAGAATTCTTCCTCAACATATTTAGAAAGGTTTTTAGCAACTTTCTCCGATCGTATGATAACAATACATTCGGTGTTAAGATTCGCGCTGCGTGGATCGAAGTTATATGATCCGATAACAGATGTTATACCATCAATAATAATTGTTTTTGAGTGCATACCGTAAACAGGTTTATAATTTAATCCGGCCTGCACTTCAGGGATCATAAGTTTAAACCTGACTTGAGGATCAGGTTTAAATTCATATACCTGAATCCCTGCCTTTAGAATTTCTTCTCTGTCTTTCTGATAACCGCTGAACGCTTCAGGATTATCAATGGATGCAAGACTATTGGTAAGCAATCTTATCCTGACACCGCGGTTTATTGTTTCTGTGATCAGCTGCTTGCCTTGTTCTGTAGTAATAAAATATGGACTCTGGATATCGATCGTAGATTTAGCACTTTTAAAAAGACTGATAAGTGAATCTGTGCAAACCCCACCTTCACGTTTTTCTTTTTCCTCATTTTTGCCGGGGATATCGGATACAAAAGAGATCTGAGATACCCACACAAGTTCTCCTGATCTTTGTGCTGCTTTAAGCTCCTCAGGAAATTGCTTTAACTTGGATCTCATTTCTGCAGAAAATTCTTTTTCGGCATCTTCATGCAAACGGTTCAAACGCGCCCTGTCATTCATTTGCTTTTTTGCGCTTCGGCCTGACAGCTCTGAATAACGAACAGTAAGTTTATCATTCCAGAATTGATCAAAAGAGATCTTAACATCATCTACAGCCTTACCCATCATCATCACATCCCTGTCTCTGAAATTGTATTTATCATCATAATCAAAATATTCATCAGCAATATTTCGTCCTCCGGTTATACATACTTCATCATCAAACGTCATTGTCTTATTATGCATGCGTCTTAACAATCTGTTTGAATTTTTTGCAAGGTTCCATATTCTTCTGTCAAGCCGGCCAAGCATCAATCCCGCATTATACACGCGAATCTCAATGTTTTCATGTGAATCAAGTAAACGGATTTCATAGCTTCTCATTCTGCTTGCTGCATCATCAATAAGGATGCGGATCTTTACACCTTTATCCGCGGCCTGGACAATGCGGTCGCAGGCAATTCGTCCGGTTACATCTTTTGCAAAACTATAATATTGAATATCGATCGATCTTTGGGCATGATCAAGAAGCCAGATCCTTGCTATAAAACTGTTGCCGCCATTTTCAAGAGTATAAACTCCTGTCTTTTTTTTAAGATCATCGCTTTTAATACCCAGGGCTTTATAAACATCAAGCGAATCAGATTTAATATTGGATGCGGGATGCTGTTTATTCGGTTTTTCGCGGTTAAGCGAACAGGAAACCGTTAAGCAGATACATAAAACTGATAGTATGTAATTATTCATACAGTGTGAATATCCTTGACTGGAGCATTCAACCATACTGTTTAAATAAATATACCAGCGATTATATGCCTTGTAACTACGCTATAAGTAAAAGAAAAATGCCCTTACGGGCATTAAACTCTTAAAAAGAAAACAATTATTTTTGTTATTGGATCTTAGTTTGAAAGGTAATGTCAATATCGGTTTCACCCGGAGTATAACTTCCGTTTTTTACCCCTGCCTGATGACGCAGCACAATATGTGTTGTCCCGGAACTTGCTGATCCCGTTTTCCACTTGGTCTGAAGACCCAAAGGCAGCGGTGTTGGATTTGTATCGAGATCCAGTATAGTAATTGTTTCGTTTATTCCGGCTCCTGGTGTGAAAAAGAACAAATGATCATTCGCTTCCTCTTTTATTTCTTTTGAAATTGTATCAGCAGGGGTTTTGGTTTCATCCAGGATGGTTATATATGCCAGATAAGTAGTGTTGGCTGATAATTTAACAGTATCAAACTGAACAGGAGGATTGCCGCCATCACCATCCGGATCACGAAACTGAGCTGCGACAGATGGTGCAAATCCTGCCGAATCTGTAAAGTTTAATCTGAAGGTTGTCATTATTTCTGATTCATTTACCGGTGGCGGTGGTTCTGCAACAGGCGAATCTGTATCTTTTTTACAACCTGTAAAAATTGAAATGGCAATTATGAGTAAGATGGCGAATGTTTTTAAAGTTGTTTTCATAATATTTTTTGTTTACTTATTTTTCTGTTGATTTTGTTTTCGGAGAATAATTAATTGGAATCTTTAATCGTAAAGTGATGTTTCTCCCCATCTCATCGCTATAATATCTGAATCGATTCATGTAATTTCTATAAGAAGTGTTCAGTAAATTATTACATCCAATGCCAATTGTAATTGTTTGTGTGCCCAGATGTACGGTTGTTCCCATTTCTAAATTGATAAGTGTATAAGCTTTTGGAGGACTGAGATAATCGCTGTTGGCAGGAACTCTCCATTGTTTATTCGTGTACTCAGCATTTAAAGTGATATAGCTTTCGCTGATCTTTTTCGCTTTTTTAAAATTATAAGTTATTTCTCCGGAGAACCTATCTGAAGGCATCTGTATTAACCAGTCATTTGTGGTTTTATTAAATGCCCTTAAAACGGAGGCTTTACCTGTTATTAATAATTGCGGAATAATGTAATAGCTTAGCTGTGCATCCAGTCCGGTAAATGTGGCATCACTCTGAGTATAAACAAATGTTGGGAAAGAACCATGTATAGTAACTGTCGCAGGAATTTGTGGCTGCAGGTTTATATAATCATCAATTATATTATGATACAATTCTACTTCTGCATGCAGCTTTTCTGAATGATAATTCATACCGGCAATAAAGTTATAAGCCTTTTCAGGTTTTAATGTTTTATCACCAATTTCAAATGTCGCAGAACCATGATGAATTCCATCGCTGTACAATTCATTTACAGCAGGCGGCCTCCAGGCGCTTCCCGCATTGAAATTAAATGATACTTTTTTAGATGCTTTATAAACTGCTGTCAGAGTCCCCGAAACATTTTCATAATTATAAATGGGTGATACAATTACTTTTCCTTCGTATTTATAAATCCTCAGCCACCTGTAGTCATAGCGGATACCTGCTTCCAATTGGAACTTATTCCTGCTGTATTTTTCTATCCAGTAAATTCCGCCCGAATAATTCCGGTAATTCGGAATAAAGTATCTTCCTGAATAAGTGTTGCCCTGGGTCATTCCGCTTACACCGATCATTCCTGTAAAATGTTTAATGTAATTATGCTCCCAGGTCAGGTCTGCGGAATGACTTGTAATTTCAAATTGCAATTCAGGTTTGTTCAAAGCAGCAAGCGAATCATTCAATGGCTTGTCTTTACTAAATTCATTACGTAAATTATACTGCCGTGCATAAATGATATTTAACTTTCCGGCCTTTCCGGTGAGTACAAAAGCCTTAGCTTTAAATAATTCATGTTCGATATGCTGGTATGGCCGGTCGATCGAATAAGTAAATTCTCCTTTTTCAAGCGGCTCTGTGCGGTTTATTGCATCATAAAGATCACTTACATTTCCAATGTGCGCGCCAGCGAAAATTCCAAGTGTAGTATTGAACTGACTGTAAAATATTTCTGCACCGTACTTTTCTTTTTTCCATCCGGCTGCCGCAGAAAAGTTATATTCTTTCATCCCGGTGTTCTTTAAATAATAAGTTGGCGTATGTGTGGCGCCTGATTGTTTTAAAGTTCCCTGAAGCCTCCAGCTAAGTGCCGGAATTTTTTTAAAATTCTGCTCAAGCATTGCTGAAGCTGTTCCTGATCTTCCATTGCTCATCCCCACTAAATTTACTTCAGCGCCAACACCTGCTGAATCTCTCAGTTTATTTGGTTCGACCAAAATTACACCTGCAATTGCATCTGATCCGTAACGTACACTGTTGGCTCCTTTTATAACTGTTAATTTATTGGCAATAAAGGGATCGATTTCCGGGGCATGTTCACTTCCCCATTGTTGTCCTTCTTGTCTTATTCCGTTATTCAGGATCAGGATCCGATTACTGTGCATCCCATGAATCACCGGTTTTGAAACGTTTCCACCTGTTTGTATTGTATTTACTCCTGTTATGGTTTTCAATGCTTGCCCTAATGATTCTCCACGCTGTTCATCAAGCTCTCGTCCTTTCATTTCATAAGATGGCTGAACAGTTTTTTCAGGAACTTTTTCAGAAACAATATTTACTAATCCTAATTCATGGAGGTGATGCTCAGGATAAAAGTTCTTTGTTTGGTCAGCGGTGATTGTAATTAACTCCGAAATACTATCGCAGCCTATATGTACACAGGTGATGGTGTATGTACCCGGGCAAAGTCCGCTTATAACATAATATCCAAGGCTGTCTGTAATTGCACCTTTCCCCGACTCTTTTATAAAAATGGTAGCAAACTCTAAAGGTTGGCGATCATGGTGATCAATTACCTTTCCTTGCAGGGTGAGATCACACTGGCTGATGCTTAATAATGCATTAAGCAGAAGGAAAAATATACTGAGAGTTTTTTTCATTATTACAACTTTTCAAATGCAGATAAAAGAGTAAAACAAAATATACTGATTGAATGGTTTGATTATATGGAATCGGAAATACATTATTAGTTTATTCCGGTGCATATATATGTTTCACTACGGCAATTTACCATAGCGAAAACGGCCTGAAGAAATCAGAAGAAGTTAAATGATTGGCGGAGCGCGCGAGCCGGAATGATCAATTGTATTTAACTCATAAACACAATTAATAGATGGAGTGTAAGAAAAGGTAGAACTAAATAAGATTAGAGCATCCGCGATTTCAATGGGTTCCTCAGATGATGTGAAAGTGAAGCTGCAGATCGAACAATGGTGCTCCAAACTATGAAAGTGTTTGTCACTTTCGCTGCAATGAATATCATCAGAATGTTCAAATGCATGAAGCTCCTTTTCAGCTAAGGGAAATAGGAAAAGAAGCAGAAAGAAAACAGATATATATTTCTTTAAATTTTGATGCATTAATGCAAAAGTACTAAATATATTGTTATTCTTTACTGCCATCTAAGATCAATGCTGTGGGAAAAGTTTCTTCTTCATTAATTTGCTGGCATTACCACTAATCATCCAGAGGAGTGAGCACAGGAGTAAATTGGTGTGCCCTAGAGAAATACTAAATACCAGAAGCGTAACCTGCATAATTAACATCTATCTTGTTAGGATCCACTTGATACTTTAATATGATCTAAAGAGTTAAGATTTTCTTCATAGTAATGTGTTCGGGTTTAGTTAAATCTATAAATGATCTCGACAAAGACAAAAAAACAGTCGATATGCACTAGTCTTACTTAGGAAATAAAGGAAATTATTTCCCCGTATTCTAACATTAGAAACTAACAGAACTTATGGCAGATGAGCCAAAATACTTAATAGATACTAAAAAGCCCTCTTTCAAGTTTAAATTGGGAGAAACCCCCACTCAGGCATTAAGTTGGTATAGAGGGTTTAAGTAATCTGACCAATGAATAAGAAATACTTCAAAACACGTTTAACAAGTTTCGCTTTAACTCTGCTTATTTACTCAACGGGGTTCTGTCAAAATCTCCAATGCAATAATCAGTATTCTTTAAACAAGCAAACCTTTTCAGGTAGAATGAGTTGTGACACATTAAATAATATTTATGTGAGCGGATCATATCTCAGATTATACCGGAAGATTACATAACGGATTTTTATCGGGCAAAAATATGATGGAAAAACTTTCAATTATTTTACGGAGTAAATTGCTTGCAATTAAAGATTAAAAGGGAAATATCCTTTGAAAATAACTTCTTTTATTGTAGTAAAAAACTAATTCCACGTGAGGCATTAAAAAGCCTATTCTTTCGAACAGGCTTCAATCAAACGATTAAAACTCAATATATGGATGATTTCTTCAAATCAGAACAACTGCGAAAAACAAATATCCTCATCAATGCGATATGGGCAGCAGTTATTTTCATGAATGTTACTTTCGGTATAGCTATTTTTGTTTTACCAGAGTTTATAACGCGTTATCTAACTTTCATTGTTGTTTCCTGGGTTGCAGCCATAATACTAATTTTTCTAACAAAAAAAAGCAAAATAAAGCTCAGTGCTTTGTTATATCTCATTTTGTTTATTTGGCTGATTTTTGGAGGGGCGTGGACTGGCGGTGGTATCAGGGGGCACGGATTAAAGTTATTACCGATAGTAGTTCTATTCGCGGGTTTAACTTTAGAAAAGAAGGGAATATGGCTATTTACTATTCTAACATCTCTATGCGGGTTGGGACTCGTTTTCGCTGAATATTATATGTTTCTCCCTAGACTGGAACCTTTGGGACAGGATGCCACCATTCATTGGGTGTACCAAACAACGTGTATTTTTCTGCTCGCATTTCTCGCTTATTTGGCTGTTCGGGATCTAAAAAAGTCGTTAAGAAATGTTCAGGTGGAACTGGCCCATAGTAAAGAAATGGAAGAAAAATACCGCTTAATTTTGGAGTCATTCCCAGATATATATTTCCAAACAGATGTGGAAGGAAAAATAATCGTTGTTAGTCCATCTGTCAAAGCTTGTATTGGTTACGATGTAGTTGATGTTGTTGGTAGAAATATATCAGAATTCTACTTAGATAGTAAGGCTGGAAATGCATTTTTAGTTGATCTGAAAACGAATGAATATGTTCGAAACTATGAATTGGATATGGTCTCAAAAGAAGGAAATGTCATTAAAACCATTATTTCAAGTCGATTCATATATGACGAAAATGCCAATCAAATTGGCGTTGAAGGCACCATACACGATATTACTAAAATGCAGGAGGCTAAAGATCTATTAAAGATACATCATAAGGAGTTGTTAGATATAGCTTTTCTACAGTCTCATATAGTTAGGCGCCCCGTGGCTACAATTCTGGGATTAATTAGGTTAATAGATGTCGAAGATAGAAACAATCCAATAAATTTTGAAGTTATTAAACATCTTGAAACTGCCGCTAAAGAATTGGATTCTGTAATAAAAAAAATTATTGAAAAAACACACCGGATTCAAGAAATTACAGAAAAAAAAATAGAATAGTTATTCCACTAAAATGAGCGCGGTTATCGTATTTTACGGCAATTTTACGGTAGCTTTTAGAAATCAGTGCAGAAGTTGACATTATTTTAAAGAACGATTCAGTCGGTAACCTTTGCTTATGAAAATATAGGAAGGTTAGAATGAACTTAGTAGTTTTATTTCATTACGATAAAGCACTAGTTTTTTATCATTCTCTAACTGTTTTAATAAACGAGAAATAACCACTCTACTGGTTCCCATTTCCTCTGCAATTTGTTTATGGGATAGTTGTATAGCATTTTTCCCGGTGACTTTTGCTTTTGCTTTAAGATATTTGATTAATCTCTCATCGAACTTTTGGAAAGCGATACTTTCCAAAGATTTTAAGAGCTCATTGAATCTTTGAGTAAAACTGCTGAAAATATAACTTTTCCAACTTGGATATTTGACCAGCCATTCATCTAATTTATTATGAGGAATAGCTATAAGCTCCACATTGTCTTCGGCAATAGCTTTAATCTCACTCTTTTTTGCTTCCATGCAACAAGCATAAGCCATTGCACAACTTTCATTATTACTTAAATAGTATAAAATAATCTCCCTGTCTTCTTCATCTTTTCGCATGACACGAAGAGTGCCACTTATTATTATTGGCATAAAACGGACTGGCTTACCATAATCCATGATAATTTCTCCTTCCTTAAAACTACGAATTTCGCCTACCTCTATTATTTCGTCAATCAATTTTTTCTCAAAAATGGATGAAAATTTTGCTTTAATGTCATTCATAGCTTACAGGAGTTAAATTTTAAAGTCGATTATAAAATTAAAGTTAAACATATTTACCTTGTTGTACACATATTTTAGGTTGTCGTATGTTTCGCCTTGTTTTATTTTATAAGCTACCAAAAACCTTAATTCAAGGCCTTTAAAGAACTTATCAAATGAATATGTGGCATAATAGTTTATTTGATGATAGGAGGGGATACCATATTTATTTAGCCTGTAATTTTTTACATCGGGCAACTGGTAGTATCCGTAACCAAGTGCTGTTTGAAATCTGTTATTTAAAGTAAATGTTGTTTTGGTCATTATTGCATGTACATTACCAAGTCCTTCCATTCGCTCTCTATTCAAAAAAGTATAAAAAATTTCTTTCCCCCATTCCTTAGGCATTAAATATCTTCCATCCCCGGTAATATGGGTGTAATTTAAACTGGAATTTATTTTTTTATTCTTTAAACCTATTTGAGCACTTATAACGTTAGACTGAGCTCCTTTATTCATATAGGTTTTCGACTGATTTACATTTCCGCCATTATTCACTGCATTCTGATGTAAAAATATTAGACCCTCATAAAATTTAATTTTCTCTTTTGGTTGTTCAATGTTTATCTCAATCAATACAGTGTTCATTACATTTTCTAAATAGCCATTCCATAAATTTATTTTTAAATTTTTAGACGGATTGAAATAAATATTTGCAATTGCCATTCCGGAACTACCTGCAATATTTCCAAAGTAGTCTGATTTTTTTCCATCTGCATTCACTCCTGATGGATAAACTCCCATAGAGTTAGCAAGAGAGTACCAATTAACGGTTGATCGTGGAGAAACTTTCCATATCCAACCTCCATTAAAACCAATTTTATCAGACTCCTTTATGCTAAGCCATGCGCCTTCTTCAACTGTAGGGCGCATTCTTCCATCTTGCGGATTTAAGAATGGCGTATTCAAGTTAATTTTACCAACTGTTAAAGAACTTTTTGAAAGATTGTATTTTAAATAAAGCTCTTCCAATCTATCTAAATCACGCTTATTTGTATGATCTTCTATGTCAAACAATCCTATTTCATATCTATTTGATGCAAGCGTTAAACTATCCACTTCATGTATTTTAGATGAGTTTAAGTTGTACATAAAAAAACCACTCACCCCTACTTGAAACCCGTAAAGAGGCTTAGTTAATACTCCTATACCAGCCCCTGAAGCAATTGCATAATCATCTTTTAACGCACCTTCATTTATTGTAGACATTACAAAAGTTCGTGTGTGGGCTTCCCAATGTGCCTTAAGTAAGCAATCTTTTAAGCATAAGGAATCTTTTTCTTTTGACTTTAAAACAATATGATGATCATTATGATCTTGTGCGAATGAAATAACAGAAGATAATAAACTGCTTACTAAAATTATATATTTAAACATTTAATTCCTTTTTGAATGATGCTATTTTATCTTGAATTGCTTTAAATGGGCCGTATTTATGCTGTTCTTCACTAAACTCATCTTTATATGGCCCAAACGGATGGTCGAAAGGTTTTTGTTCAATTTTTGGCCAATCTTTTTTAATATTTTTATGTGGACGTGATTGCGAATTCACAAAAGCTGCAATATCCCAGGCTTCCTCATCAGTTAATTGCGGACTATTATGACTAGCTCCTAAGGGCATATTGTATTTTATGTATTTAGCAAAATTTGACATCCTGAACAACCCTGCTCCATCATTATAACTGTGTTCGCCCCATAATGGTGGATTTGTGTAAGCCGTTTTATCCCCATTCATTAATCCTAAACCATCCGCTTGATGACAACTAGCGCACTTTTGAGAATAAATGTTTTTTCCGTTTTCGGGAATTGCAGCTCTTTCTAAAAATGCAAGTTTCTTTAAGCCCGAACCTTCAGGAGAAGTGCCTTTTGGTACATCCTTACCCAACCATTTTATATATGCAAATATTCCCTGCATTTCTTTTGATGCAGTATCTAATGCTTTACCATTTAAACTCCGTTCAAAACAATCATTAACACGTTTATAGATATTTTCCATTGCCCCTGAGCGAGCTCTAAATTTTGGATAAGTGGAAGCTACAGCGGAGTAGTTGTTTCCAAATACTCTTGTCCCGGCATCTAAATGGCAGTTTTGACAATTCATGCCATTGGTTGAAGAATTAAATATTTTGCCATTTTCTCCAAAATATTCTGAGGTATGAGCTATTAGATCTTTACCATATAAAATCAAATCTTTATTTGAATTGCCTTCTAATGTTGCAATATCCGGTGCTTGCCAATACTTAACGGAATCTTTCGGTTCTGTATTTGTTGCGTTAATGGCACTCGAATTTGAAGCGACATTTTTTACTTCAATAGAAGAAACATAGTCAGGCATATAATGATACAAGAGAATCCCCATAGCAATTAGTAATACCAATAGAAACATTATTAAGTTTAAAAGAGTACTTACTACATTCAATAAATTTTTATCATTTTCATTTGCCATGATGCATAATTTTTAATGAGGTAATTTATCTTTAAAGTATCCATACAAATAGGTACCTACTATTGCAAAGAAAAATACGATAGCCATTGTAAAAAAGCCATAACCAATGTTTACTACCATTGGACCGGGGCAGGCACCACTTAAAGCCCAACCCAGTCCGAAAATTATACCCCCCAATAGATAACGGGCAATTGACTTTTCTTTGGGATGAAATGTAACAGGGTTACCCTGAAAATCACGTAGATTATATTTTTTAATAAGAGTAACGCCTATTACTCCAAGTGTTACAGCTGTTCCAATAATGCCATACATGTGAAAAGATTGAAAACGAAACATTTCCTGGATTCTATACCACGACATGGCTTCCGACTTTGCCATTACTATACCGAACAATGTGCCTAGCACTAAGAATTTTATAAATTTCATAATTTAAAATATTAAGGGGATTATTAAAAAAGTCATTGCTAAGCCACCAATAAAAAAACCTATTACAGCTAGTAAAGATGGTAGTTGTAAATCTGATAAACCGCTTATGGCGTGTCCCGATGTACAACCGCCTGCGTATCTGGAGCCAAAGCCTACGAACAAACCTCCAATGGCTAAAATTAAAAAGCCTTTAAGTGTTAAAACTGATTCTAAACTAAATAGCTCTGGAGGCTGTATCGATGTAGGAGCTGAGAGCCCTAATTTAGCCAAGTCAGCAATGGTGTCATATGAAATAATTATGGGTTCATTAGTTGAAAGAAACTGACTGGTTATAAAACCTCCAAGAATTGCACCTGCAAGAAAGATCAAATTCCATATTTGGCTTCGCCAATTAAAATCAAAAAATTTGACTGATTTCCCGCAACCTGCTGCCGAACAAATTGTTCTAAGGTTTGAAGAGAACCCGAAGGATTGACCAAAAAATAAAAGCAGAAACATAATACCTGCGATAAAAGCTCCTGAGAACCACCACGACCAAGTTTGTTTTATAATATCTAACATAGAATTATTGTTTATTAGTTTTTTAAATGAAAAGAAATAATTGGTTTAAATAAATGATTAATTAATTTTTCGGTAGCACTGGTATGAAATAAACCACCTTTACCATGTGTGCCAATACACACAATGTCCATATCTTGCATTTGGTTGAAATGAATAACTCCATTTTCAACATCCATATCATTTAGTAAATGATTTTCGTAGTCAGTAATATTGTTCTTTGCAGCATATTTATCCATTAGCTGTAATGCGTTTTCTTTTTCAAGATCAGTCTGTTTCGACACAATTTGTAACTGATGTACTTTAGCGCCAAATGCTTTAATTAATTTTCTTAATAATATCAAATTATCGTTTGATGGATTTTTAAAATCATGAACGAGTAAAATATTTTTGATAGTCATATCTGAACGATCACACATTAAGGATAAGAGTGGTGTTTCAGATTTTCTGGCTATAATCTGTGCTTCGGAGCCTGATAATTTTTCCTTTAATCCCCATGCTCCTTTCGTTCCCATTACTATTAAATCGAATTTATTAGCCTCTGAATACTTTAAAATAGAGTCGGTAATTTTTCCTAATACTAAATGGGTTTGGATGTGCTGACCATAAATATTTTTTAAATTTTTCAGTTTTCTGTCTGCAATTTCCTTTTGTGAAATCACGTAATTAATATCAATCTCACCACAGGTTTGAATCTTCCCTGTTTTATCGATTGTAACTGTATCCGGCACATCCAATACATGTATAAAATGTATTTCAATGGGTGTTTTTTCTTCTAATTTTTTCACCATTAAATAGGCGTATTCTGCTTGAACTGAAAAATCAGTTGGTATCAGTATTTTTAAAATTTCCATATTATTAGCTATTTTGATTTACATTTTGCCAGCTTCCGCCATTTATTACGTTTTTAAATCCTTTTGCTTCAAGAGTCCGTTTAGCCATTCCACTTCTATTACCACTTCTGCAACAAGTAATAATTTTATTGTATGATTTTAACTTCTCTGTACTTGATCCTATTTGCTCCAATGGAATATTAATTGATGCTTTAACGTGTCCGGTTGCAAATTCTGCTTTGCTTCTTACGTCAATAATGGTTGCCCCATTTTTAATTAGTCCCGATAAATCAACGGTAGTTATTCCGAATAGTTTTTTTAGTGCTGATATCATTTGTGCATATTTTTAGTTTATGCAAAAGTATGTTCTATGTTATTGTTTAACGGTTACAATTGTTACATAACACAAAAGGCGGCTAAAAAGCCGCCTTGAATTTTTTTAACACGCTTTGGAAGCGTATTGTAATTCTTATTTAGAATACCTTTCAATTATTTGTTTTAAAAATTCCATCTGCGCTACTCCGGATTGTTGCCAAACTATTTTACCATTTTTAAATAACAGCAAGGTAGGAACGCTTCTGATATTAAATGCATTTGCAGCATTAGGGTTTTTATCAATATCAATTTTTATGATTTTTGCCTTATCACCAATTTTAGATTTTAGATCTTCCAAAATGGGTTTCAACGTTTTACACGGGCCACACCATTCGGCAAAAAAATCCACCAGGGTTGGTGTTTCGCTATTTATTATTTCATTAAATTTTTCAGACATCTTTTTTTGTTTTATCAGATTTAAACATTCCTACGATAAGAAACCCCATAACTGCACCATAAATAGTTGAGTTTACAGGACTTGAAGTAATAGCACAAGTACCACTGGAGCAACCAACAAAATTCCAATATAAGTAACCTCCAACGGATCCTATAACTGCTCCAATAAAAGAGAATTTATTTTTTACTAACCACTTCTTCAAACTCAACATCTTCAATTGTATTTGTGTTTTTATTTTTATCTGAATTAGTACCGCATCCACTTGAGCCATAACATCCGAAATCAAAAACCGCTGTTGCGATTAGAAATGTACTCATGCCGCCCATTAATATATCTTTACTTACAATGCTTTGAATTAAAACTATTACACCAAGTAATAATCTTAATCCTCGGATAAATGTCCAATTTTGAAAAAGAGTATTCATCATATTATTTTTCACAAGTTACATTTTGCCATGCTCCCAAGTTTTCGACTTCTTTTGAATAGCCTGCATCGAGCAATTTCTTTTTTGCTATTCCCGCTCTGTTTCCACTACGGCAGACAACAATTACTTTATCATATTTTTTAAGTTCTTCAATTTTACTTTCAAAAATATCCATAGGGTAATTAACCGTGCAGTCAGCATGTCCATCGTTATTCCATTCTTCAATGGTTCTTACATCTACAATAATTTGCTTCATATCTGTATTTTCTGTTGTTGTTTTCATTGTTTCTGTTTTTTTATTTTGTGAATTACATTGTACAAATGATAATATCAATATAGCTACAATAATATATGTTAGTGCTTCTTTCATGTTACGAAACGATTGAATTACCTTCATTAATCCACTCACTCATACCTCCTGAATAATTTGACACATTCTTATACCCTTTTTTAGCTAACAGGGAATAAGCAATTGCAGCTCTGGCTCCACTTTGGCAATGAATGACAACTTTTTTGTCCTTGCTGATCTTATCCAAATTATCAAGAATAGTTCCTACAAAAACATGCTTTGCTCCAGCTATATGGCCTGCGTTAAATTCTGTTGCGTTACGTACATCAATTATTTCCAAATCCTTGTCTTTAAGCAAGGGCTTAAATTCAGACAGAGTAATAACTTTTGCTTTTTCTAAATTTCCACCTGATTCTAGCCAGGAGTTGGTAGATGGTATATAGCCATAAATATTATCTAAGCCAACCCGCATCAGTTTTCGGGTAAGGTCATCTAATTGCGATTCATCTGCCAATAAAATAAACTGCTCTTCGTAGTTTAAAAACCATCCCGCCCAGGTAGCAAAGGAATTGTTACCTTCTATATTAATGCTACCGGGAATAAATCCTGCTGCAAAATCAGCTTTTGCCCTTGCGTCAATTACTTTTATTCCCTTTGCAATTGCTTCTTTTAATTCAGCTGCAGATAATTGTTTCAACTTTGGAACGGAAGTAAGCAAAGGTCTTTCTGTTTTATTAAGGGTTTTCATTTTCGCAAAATACTTTGGCGGTTCCGGCTGATCTGTCAATAGATATTTTATAAAACCTTTTTCATCTTTATCGTATTGAAAAGCCCAATTTCTGGCTTTTTCGTAACCTACAGTTGTACTTGGTACTGATCCAAGAGATTTACCACAAGCCGATCCAGCACCATGACCGGGCCATACCTGAATAAAATCAGACAGGGCATCAAATTTCTTAATGGAGTCATACATTTGTTTAGCACCAATTTCCTGAGTACCTTTCATTCCGGCTGCCTTTTCTAAAAGATCGGGTCTTCCTACATCACCAACAAATACAAAATCACCGGTAAACAACATTACAGGTTCCATACTTGCAGGAGTATCTGTAAGCAAAAGGCTGATACTTTCAGGAGTATGTCCGGGTGTATGTAGTATCTCGAATAATAGATTACCTAACTTAATTACATCTTTATCTTTGACTCCCTTATGAGGGAATTCGTATTCCCATCCTTCACCACCTTCGTCAGATAAATACATATCTGCTCCTGTTAAAGCAGCTAATTCTCTCGAACCTGCTAAGAAATCAGCATGAATATGAGTTTCAAAAATATGAGTGATTTTCATATTATTTTGTTTTGCAATTTCGATATAGGTGTCTACATCTCGTTTAGCATCAATAACTGCGGCTACTCCAGATTTTTGACAGCCAATAAAATAACTGGCTTGTGCAAGGCTCTTATCGTAAATGTGTTGAAAAAACATAGTTTATTTTTTTAAAGGTTTATAATTACTTGTGTGTTTTATATATCAAAGGTATTGTGTTATTAATCCATTAACGGTAACATTTATTACACTTTGCGATCTGGTAAATTGAGTGTAACCTTTGTTACAATTTGTTACTTTAGGAGCGTTTCTTTTATAATGATATAAACGCCCATAATTAGCACAAACCAACCAAATATGGGTTTAAGTTTTGCGCCATCAATTTTTTTGGAAAGGTAAATCCCTATAAAAATTCCAACGGTTGCAAAAGCAGATACTATCGATAACAGACCCCAATCGATGACAGTTTCTCCTCCTTCACCAAAAAAACCAATTAGTGATTTTGCGGCTATAATAACTAATGATGTGCCAACCGCCTCCTTCATAGGAAGCTTAGATAAAAGGACTAATGCAGGAATAATTAAGAATCCACCGCCAGCTCCAACTAATCCGGTAATTATACCAACCATAGCACCTTCAATTAATATTACAGGATAGTTAAATTTTTGTGGGCCGAAATACTCTTCTTTTTTCTTTTTTTCTTTTCGAATCATTGTAAAAGATGCAATAACCATAAGTATGGCAAAAAGCAACATCATTAAAATACTTTTGGTAACAATAAAAGTTCCTACAGTAAAAACTTCTTTTGGAATTGCAGGGACAATATAAGCCCTTGTTAAGAACACAGTTACAATTGATGGAACTCCAAAAACCACAGCTGTTTTAATATTTACCAAACCTTTTCGGAAATAAGTAACTGAACCAATTGCAGCGGTAAATCCTACAATAAATAGCGAATAAGCAGTTGCTGCTATCGCATCAACTGCTAAAAGATATACTAATACGGGAACGGTTAAAATGCTACCCCCACTACCAATAAGTCCTAATGAGATTCCAATTAAAATAGATGCGATGTAACCAATTATTTCCATTTTGTGTTCGATTTTTAATTATGACACAAAGGTGAAGTGATAAAAACCATTTAACGGTTACATTTGTTACAATTCAATTATTTGTAAAAGGAGTTGTTAATTGTATAAATGATCATTAGTTTTTAAGTCCAGTCAAAAGTTCAATAACAATAGGTTGTTTAATGTTTAAATCCTGGTTTTGCACTTTTACTTTTCAAGAGCTATTGATTTACTTTTATTTGTTAACCAATTCCACAAATTTTACCTGGAAGGATAAAAATCTTGGCTCTGGTGCATGCATAAGAATTAGAGGAACAGAGATCGCAAATAAACAACCAATAACAAGCAGATTTTTTCTGCCAACTTAATTTGTTAACGAACCGGTAAAATAGTTAGTGACAGCTTTAATAATTCCAAAAACAACAATGAAAGAAAGGATAGCTGTTTTGGCTGCAATATGAAATTCCGATTCAGCTATCTTTGGAAGTATTGACCTCTCAAGTCCTACCATGCCACCCACAAAGGCATTGTTGATTACAAGCAAGGTAAACTGCTTCCAATTTTCTTTAAGACCAGGATTTATATTATCCATTGAAAATATTTCTAACGTAAAATTACCTTCAATAGGAATCAAACCACTTTACATATGATAAGAAACTACTTTTGCCCTGATACGATTTAGGCTCACAGGAGTAATACCGAGATAAGATGCGATGTATTTTAAAAGGACTCGTTTAAGCACAGCCGGTTCCTCTTACTAAGATTTCGTCAGCAGTGTGACAAGAAAAAACAGGGCATTTGAACCTCTGAGATGAACTTTATAATTACAGAAATCGCCCTAACCAAGGGCGATTTTGCTTTAATAAAAAAGGGACTTAGTTCACTTTTTGAGCCTAAGTCCCTTTCAGCGGAGAGGGCGGGATTCGAACCCGCGATACCCTTGCGAGTATACAAACTTTCCAGGCTTGCTCGTTCGGCCACTCTGACACCTCTCCGTGTAAATAATATCCTCGCGCGTGCGGGCTCATTTCGTCTAAAATTCAACACAAACTTTCTCCCGCACGTGCGGGACTCGTTCGGCCACTCTGACACCTCTCCGGAATCGGGATGCAAATGTAACAATTTTTTACGTTTACTTAAAGGAAATCTTAGCTATTCCAGACTCTTAACGCAGTTAGATTAAGATCCTATGAAAATAGCCAACCTCTCATAAGTTTGGAAAAGTGTGAATAATGCAAGTAAATTTAAAAGTAATATAACTTTCAATGGGTGTTGCAGAGCCATCTTTGCACCATGAAAAAATCATTTTTACTTTTTGCCTTAATGATAAATATTACTGCTGTTTCTGCTCAGAACACTAAAAGCTTTAACGATAAATTCAATCGTGCAAAGGAAGTTTACGCAGCCGGAGATTATTTTGAAGCCCTTCCGATCTACTTGGAATTATACCGATCCGACACTAATAACGCTAACATAAATTTCCTGGTTGGTCAATCTTATCTGAAAGCCAGAGGTGGAAAAGCAAGAGCAATTCCTTATCTTGAAAAAGCCTCCAAATCTGTTTCACCAGAATATCACGAAGGATACTCTGAAGAGAGAAGAGCTCCGATCCTTACATATAAATTACTGGCCGATGCTCAGCATCAGCACTCAGAATTCGATAAAGCAATCCTGACTTATGGCTTGTATAAGGACGCAATGAAAGCAAACAGAAAAAAAGATAAAGAAAATCTGAAAGATGCTGACCGCAAAATTGTAATGTGTCAGACAGCAAATGTTTTAAAAGCCACTCCCGTGAAAATAAAAATTGAGAACATGGGTAAAGCGCTTAATTCACCTTATGGAGATTACTCTCCGGTGTTATCAGCGGACCAAACAACAATGATTTTTACTTCGAGAAGGAAAGAAAGTACCGGTGGAGAAACATATGATGGAGGCAGATTTTTTGAGGATATTTATATTTCAAATTATAAATCAGGTGAATGGTCAGTAGCCGAAAATATTGGAAAGCCAATTAATACTAATGAAAATGAAGCTTCGGTAGGAGTATCTCCTGATGGCCAGCAGATCCTTGTTTATAAAGATGATAATGGTGACGGTAATATCTATTCAACCACATTGGATGGAGATGTATGGTCAGAACCGGTGAAGCTTAATTCAAATATTAATAGCTCTCATTGGGAACCAAGCGCTTTTATTTCAGCGGATGGATTTACATTGTATTTTTCCAGTAATCGTCCGGGAGGCTTTGGCGGCCGCGATCTTTACATAAGTGAAAAAACAGATAAAGGTGAATGGGGTAAAGCAGTTAATATGGGCGCGGTGATTAATTCTCCATACGATGAGGATGCACCTTTTATACATCCTGATGGCATAACATTATTCTACAGTTCTAACGGACATACAACCATGGGTGGTTTTGACATTTTCTACAGCTCGTTATCTGATGAAGGTAAATGGTTAGCGCCTGTGAATGTCGGTTTTCCTGTTAATTCACCTGAGGATGATATATTTTATGTTGTATCGCCTGATAAGACAAAAGCTTACTATTCTTCATTTAAAGAAGGCGGCTTAGGAGAAAAAGATAATTACGTAATCACATTTTTGGATCAGAAACAGGCGCCTTTAACAATGCTGAAAGGTGTTGTTAATGATTCAGATGGAAAAGTTCCAAAAGGTATTGAGATCACTGTTACAAATAACGAAACTGGAAAAATTGTTGGTGTATATAAACCAAACAGCAAGACGGGTCAATATTTATTCATTCTTACACCGGGAAAAAATTATAATATCTCTTATGATGCTGATGGGTATTTATTCTATTCTGAAAACAGACAGATTCCGAAAAAAACAAATTATTATGAAGTAAATAAAACAATTCAATTACCGCCAATTGTGGTTGGTGCTAAGATGGTGCTTAATAATATATTCTTTGATTTTGATAAAGCAACGCTTCGTCAGACTTCAAATGTAGAGTTGAATAATATCATGCGTTTCATGAATAAGTATCCAAAGGTAGTGGTTGAAATTTCCGGCTATACCGATTCGAAAGGTGCTGCTGATTACAACTTAAAGCTTTCTAAAGAACGTGCTGCCGCTGTGATAAATTATTTAATTGCAAAAGGAATTGCAAAAGAAAGAATGACTGCAATGGGATATGGAGAGTCTTCTCCTGACGCCCCTAATATGACCTCAGAAGGAGATGATAATCCTGAAGGACGTCAGCTTAACCGGAGAGTTGAATTGAAGATCATCGATATTAAATAATTTTTTGAATTATAAAAATGGAGTCCGGGCTATATGTCCGGACTTTCTTTTTTAACTGAAAAAATTTCAGCGGTCCTTGAAAAATTGTCGCATTTTGACAGAAAAAATTAGTTAAAAGATGATTGGCAAAAAACTTGAAAGAGGGTTAATAAATTTATTGTTTAACTAATTATATAGGAGGAAACAAGCCATGACACTCACAAAATGGAAAAAGCCCTCTAACGGGCATGAAAATGAATCACCGGTTAGGTATTCAAATCCTTTAGGAAATATCTGCTGTTCCAGCAGTAAACGTTTCAGAAACGGATGATGAATTTAATGTAGAACTTTCTGCTCCGGGGTTTAAAAAAGATGACTTTAAGATCGAATGTGATAATCAAATGTTGACTATCTCAGGAGAGCATAAAATGGAAAATGAAAGTAAAGAAAAGACTTTCACCAGAAGAGAGTTTAATTATGGTTCATTCCGTAGAACATTTACTTTGCCTGAAACAGTAAATGATGATAAAATAGATGCCAAATATGAAGATGGTATCTTAAAGATCCATTTACCTAAAAAGGAAGAGGCGAAAGCCAAACCTCCGAAAGAAATTAAGATATCGTAATAAAAAAAGATCCCGCATTAGGCGGGATCTTTTTTTATGCAGGAACTTTTCTCATTGTTTCTCTTTCCCAGAAACGATGTTTAGCAATGGCCTTTATAAAATCCTTAGATAATTTTCCCGGATTATTCTCTCCGGTTATCACTCCTTCCTCTATATCATCATTGGGATTCTGGCCGATATAGGTTGCTTCTATAACATCAGCACCTTCCCCATCGGCACATATCGCTTTACAATGTTTATAAGTCTCATTTATAAAATGTATTGCATCCGGTTCTTCGATCAGGGCTGCAGCACTTTTTGCTCCTGCCGGGATAAATACTGCATCAAAAACTACCGAAGCAGCAATTTGAAATGTTTCATCAATTGCTATACTTTTTCCGGAAGCACTTTTTATCATTCCCAGTGCAGGTGCAATTATTTTCACCATTGCTCCTTGAGTTTCCAGGGCTTTCTTCATATTAATCAGGGAAGTTTCTTCTACCCCATTCGCAGCGAGTATCGCGATCTTCCTTGTTTTAATAGAATTTTTATTTGTGTTTGCCATGCTCAGTGCAGCAGATGCTTCTATTGATGATCTTACCTTTTTAGGTTGGTAATCTTTTGGGTCAGAATCAGCAGGAAAGCTATGATTCATCGGCATCTCAGGTTTGCCTGCTGTCAGCCCAAGACTTGCAGCTACTGTATTAGCCAGCACCTTATCAACCTGTGTCAGAAGGTTTATCATACGCTGACGAATGGCAGGTGTCTGAACTTTTGATAATTCAAACCGTAATGCGTTAGTGATATGAATTTTTTCCGGTTCACTCTGACTGTTATAAAATAAGGTTGCCTGTCCGAAATGATCAGTGAAGCTTTTACTTCTTGAACGTATTTTTTTTGCGTCAATTCTTTCCAGAAAAGATGTAAATCCAAAATTTTTCATCATTGCCTGAAAAGGGCATCCTCCGCTCAAACTGTTAGGCTCATAGCTTGTTTGTCCTTTATTAATTGTTTGACGCATATGTCCGTCACGCTGATTGTTATGAACATCAACCACCGGTCTGTTGATCGGTATCTCGTGAAAGTTCGGACTTCCGAGTCTTGAAAGCTGAGTGTCGGTATAGGAAAATAATCTGCCTTGCAATAAGGGGTCATTTGTAAAATCAATACCCGGAACAAGATGTCCCGGATGAAATGCGATCTGTTCAGTTTCTGCAAAGAAGTTATCAGGATTGCGGTTGAGGGTCATCTTTCCGATAATCTGAACCGGTACTAATTCTTCCGGAATTAATTTTGTAGGATCAAGAAGATCGAAATCAAATTTATGTTCATCTTTGTCATCTATCAGTTGAACGCCAAGTTCGTATTCAGGGAAGTTGCCGGTTTCAATAGCTTCCCAAAGATCTCGTCTGTGAAAATCCGGGTCTTTCCCTGAAATATTCTGAGCTTCATCCCAGGCAACCGAATGCACGCCCAAAACAGGCTTCCAGTGAAATTTTACAAAATGTGATTTATCGTTTTCGTTCACAAAACGAAATGTGTGGACCCCGAATCCTTCCATCATTCGATAACTGCGGGGAATTGCTCTGTCACTCATAAGCCACATGATCATATGCATCGATTCAGGAACAAGAGAAATAAAATCCCAGAAAGTGTCATGAGCTGATGAAGCCTGTGGTATTTCATTATTCGGTTCAGGTTTCACTGCATGTACCAGATCAGGAAATTTCATTGCGTCCTGAATAAAGAAAACCGGCATGTTGTTTCCAACAAGATCGTAATTTCCGTTTTGAGTATAGAACTTTACAGAGAACCCGCGTACATCCCTTGCCAGATCTGTAGACCCACGTGAACCTGCCACTGTTGAAAATCTTACAAACACAGGAGTTTTTACTTTAGTGTCGTTGAGAAAACCTGCTTTCGTGTATTTGCCCATAGGCTTATATAATTCAAAAAAACCATGAGCACCTGAACCTCTTGCATGTACAATTCTTTCAGGGATCCGTTCGTGATCAAAATGAGTGATCTTCTCACGCATTATAAAATCTTCAAGTAGAGAGGGTCCGCGATCACCGGCTTTTAAGGTGTTCTGGTTGTCATTGATCCTTACACCATGATTTGTGGTCAGGAATTCCCCTTCATTATTTTCAGTAAACTGCTGAAGTTCATTGATCTTTTGAGAATCATTCTTAACGTTTTTACCTTTGTTTTTGGCCATTGCTGAGATTTTTAAGTGTTAATTGATCCCTTTCATTTTAGAATGGAACGAGTATTTTGACACTAAATATTAATGCCAACAAGAAATAGAATCAGTTAGAGAAACTTAAGGAAAGTATTCTCAGAGAGTTAGTGAATTTGTTTAGAAGCAGATTCGAGTATTATTCTCGTTACGTGTTTTTCGATCTTCAGATTAAACAAATAAATATTCAGGATCGTTATCCCGTGCTTCGACACGGGATCTTTATTAATGATTGCGGAATTCATTTCAATTATCGGTGGATCCTAAAGTGATCGTCTGATTTCTCTTTTCTATTCTATAAACCAGGAAAATACTCACAAGCACAAATACAGCACTTACCGCAACGTAAATTAATTCACTTTCATGTATTCCAACTTTATCCACATCAACGGAAATAACTCCGCGATTTGAAAGCCATACTAAAAAAACGGCCATTCCGTTATTTAAGAAGTGTGCTAAGATTCCCGGCCATAAAGATCCGCTCCAAAGGAATAAATATCCAAGGTAAACTCCCATGAGCATTCGCGGTACAAAACCAAAGAACTGCATGTGAAAAGCGCTGAAGATAATTGCTCCGAACCATACTCCTAAATGTCGGTTCCTGAAACACTCTATAGATACTTTTTGAAGAACGCCTCTGAAAAATATCTCTTCACTTAATGCTGCCATAAATGCAATTACAAACAAATTAAGGATCAGATCTCCGATCGAAGTTCCTTTTGTAAAAGCTTCGGTTAGTTCAGCAGCTTTGGCTTCACTGCTTTTCATCCATGTTTCAATTCCCGCAAATGCTTCAGGAAGATGCATGTGCTGATTCATCTCTGCTAACCAATTGATCAATGGCATTGCTAATAGAATTCCCATTCCTGCAAGTATCATCGTCAGCGCTGAAGGTCTTCTGCTTAATCCCAGATAATGGATCTTTGATTTCGTCCAGAATATCGAAATTAAAACTGCGGGTAAAATAAATATGAATATAACAAACACAGCCTGCAGAAGTTTCAAAACAATAACAAGATTAGGATTGTCGTAATTCATCCCCGCATCAGCATCACCTCCGAAAATTGTGAGTATTGCAATGAACAGTAATATGCCTAATAAGGCCGACAACTTTAGCCATGAATGTCTTTCTTGTTCTGGGTTTTGCATGTTTTTCTGTGATTTTTTGGTATCTTTGTAATCTGAAAGATCACGAATTTACGAATCTTTAGGATTAAAAAAATTCTTTGCGACTTTGCACCTTCGTGGTAAAATAACAAATGGTTAAAATTGGTAATATAGAATTAGGTGAATTCCCGCTTTTGCTTGCTCCCATGGAGGATGTAAGCGATCCGCCATTCCGCGCTGTTTGTAAAAAGAACGGTGCAGATCTTATGTATACCGAATTCATCTCTTCGGAAGGACTTATCCGTGATGCGGCTAAAAGTGTCCAGAAACTTGATATTTTTGAGTACGAACGTCCTATCGGCATTCAGCTTTTTGGTTCTGATATTGATTCCATGCGTGAAGCAGGGATTATTGCCAATCATGCAAAACCTGATCTTATTGATATAAATTATGGTTGTCCGGTAAAACAGGTTGCCTGCAAAGGAGCTGGTGCTGCTCTTCTTCAGGATATACCTAAAATGGTTCAGATGACATCCGAGATCGTAAAGATCGCTGATCGCCCTGTTACTGTGAAAACCCGTTTGGGATGGGATGATAATACCAAAAATGTCCCAGAAGTTGCGGAACGTTTACAGGATATAGGAATCCAGGCTTTAAGTATTCATGGTCGTACGCGTTCTCAAATGTATAAAGGTGAAGCTGATTGGACATTGATAGGAGAGATCAAAAATAATCCCCGTATAAAGATCCCGATATTTGGAAATGGCGATGTTGATTCTCCTGAAAAAGCGAAATTAATGAAAGACCGTTATGGTGTGGATGGAGTTATGATAGGTCGCGCAAGTATCGGATATCCCTGGATTTTCAATGAGATCAAACATTATGTTAAAACCGGCACTCATCTCCCTGCACCAACAATAGCCGATCGTGTAAAGGTGTGTAAAGAACATCTGGATTTTTCTATGCGCTGGAAAAGCAACCATGCAGGAATCGTTGAAATGCGTAGGCATTATACAAATTACTTTAAAGGCCTTCCTCACTTTAAAGAAAGCCGCTTAAAGCTGGTTACAACTTATTCCTATGATGAGATCATCAGTATTTTGGATGATGTTCAAAATCGTTATTCCGAATTGGAACTCATTTAAAAATGAAGGCTAAGATAAAACGGAACTTTCGCGTTGCACGTTATGTCATCTACCGTGAAACGATCATCAACAAATCAGACATTTTCTGGACTTTTCTCGGAGCCTTTATCGGGATCGGACTTATAGGATTCATTAGCTCCCAATATCTCAATGTAAATGACAGCCTTTTTCTGATCGGATCTTTTGGTGCCACTGCTGTTCTTGTTTATGGCGCAACAAACAGTCCGCTGGCTCAGCCTCGTAATTTAGTTGGCGGACATCTGATCAGTGCATTTGTCGGTGTAAGTATTTACAAGCTTTGTCCGGATATGCTTTGGCTATCTTCAGGGCTTTCAGTCGCGTTATCAATTGTATTGATGCAGATCACAAAAACCTTACATCCTCCGGGAGGAGCAACAGCTTTAATAGCGAATATCGGATCGGAAAAAATAAAATCTTTGGGGTTTATGTATGTGATCTCCCCTGTGCTCTGCGGAGTAATAATACTTTTAGTTGTAGCACTGATCTTCAATAATATTCCTGACAACAGGTTTTATCCCTATAAAAAACCCAAAAATAAATTTCTTCAGAAGCTGTTGAAGAGATATGAGGATTAATTGATCAGCACCAAATGCTTTTTTGTAAATATTCTTACCGGATACCAGGCTGCAAAAAATCCAATAAGCATAACAACTGAGATCACCATTACAAAATCCATCAGATGAAAAGAAACAGGGTAGGCTTCAACCACAAATCCTTCATCAAATTTAATTATTGAAAATGCTCTCTGCAGCCAGCACACAAGCGTTCCAAGGATCATCCCCGAAACTGCTCCAATAAGGGTGATCAGTAAACCTTCTACAAGAAAGATCTTACGAATAAGCTTTATATCCGCACCCATATTGTGAAGAATAGTGATGTCTTTTTTCTTTTCAATGATCAACATTGTAAGGGAACCTATAACGTTGAAGGTAGCGATGATCAGAATAAATACGAGGATCAAAAAGGTCCACAGTTTTTCTGAACGGAATGTTTTGTATAAAAGTTCATTCTGCTGTTCCCTGTTCTTTACTTCGTATTTATCGCCAAGCACACGCATAATTTCATTTTGAACATTTTCTGCATTCTGTCCCTTTTGCAATGCAAGTTCAATAGATGAGACTTCTGATGTGTAATCCAGCAGCGCGCGGGCCTTATTAATATTCATGATCACATATTTGTAATCGAATTCATTGTTGATCGCAAATTCTCCGGCTGTATAAACTCTCATTTCATTCAGTCCGTCTTCCGGGTTTATGCTGTTTGTATGTCCTCGTTTCGGAGCATAAACGGTGATAGGATTAAAAAAATCTTTAACACCATTTTCCAAGACATAAGCAATTCCGGCACCAATCACAATATTGTTTTTGGTGATATCGAATTTGCCTTCCCTGACAAGTGTATCGAAGCCTGTCATTTCTCCAAACTGGTTGTTTACACCCTTAATAGTTGCTACGCATTGTTTATCATTGAATTTTAAAAGCGCATTTCCTTCAACTACCTCTGTGTAATAAGCAATACCTTTTATTTTTTTTAATTCTGAAAGTTCAGGCGCGAAAGAATCAAACGTTTTACCTTGTTTAACTGTAACCTTTATATCTGGATCGAAAGAATTGTATAATGATTCAACAAGATCAGATAAGCCATTAAAAGCCGAAAGAACAATGATCAGAGCCATGGTTCCAATACAAACACCACCAACAGAGATTGCGGAAATTATATTGATAGCATTGTGGGATTTTTTAGATACCAGGTAACGCTTTGCTATGAAGAATGGAAAGTTCATCTAGGAATCACGAATTTTTACGAATGTACGAATCTGTGTGTAAGTCATCCTGAACTTGTTTCAGGATTTGGGCGCAGGTGTGTTCTACTTTTTCAATAATTCCTCGATCCTCATTGCGTAATCCAATGAATCATCCTGGAAAAAAGTTAGATTAGGAATAATACGAACCTGCTTTTTTATTCTGTCGGATAATTTTGTGCGGATATCTTTCGTATGAACTTTGATCGAAGCGAGAAGAGCAGCTGTGTCAGGAGTGTTAAACAAGCTTACATACACTTTGGCAACACCAAGATCCGGACTAACGCGAACCTGAGTTACTGTAATAAGTGCATTTCCAAAAAGCGGGCGAGTTTCACGTTGAAAGATCTCTCCCAATTCTTTTTGTATCAAACGGGATACTTTTAGCTGTCTTTGTGAATCCATTCTTTAAATTATTTAACAATGCAAAATTAGCAAATAAAAGCCTATAAACCTTATATTTGCGCACGAAATTCAAATGCTTCAGTAAAACAGAACAATTGAAGTTTAGATTTCGGTACAGCCTTATAAATCTGATTTATAAATGAAAAAGTTTTTCGGGGTATTACGTTATGTTAAAGGCTACTGGAATTACGCATCCTTAAATATTCTCTTCAATATACTTTCCGTTATATTCTCTCTCTTTTCTATTGCAATGCTGTTTCCTTTTTTACAGGTACTACTGTTAAATAATGAGGAAATGCTCAGAGCTATTGTATCGAAAGGGATACCTGAATTTCATCTTTCAGCTTCTTCAATCACAGATAATGTTAATTACTTTTTAGCAAAGATCATTATAGAGCGGGGCAAACTGGATGCTCTTGTACTGATATGTGTATTTGTAATCACAAATATTTTCCTTAAGAATTTATTCCGCTACCTGGGAATGTTCTTTATTGCTCCAATCAGAAATGGTGTTGTAAGAGACATGCGGAATAAAATGTATGACAAAGTCCTCCAGCTTCCGCTATCATATTACTCCGAAGAGCGCAAGGGTGATATTATGAGCAGGATGACAACGGATGTCCAGGAAATTGAATGGAGCATTATGCAGTCGCTGGAAATGATCTTCCGCGAACCTGTAACTATCCTGATCTACCTTGGAGTCATGCTTACGGTAAGTCCGCAGTTAACTCTTTTTGCGTTCATCTTGCTTCCGGTGAGCGGATTAATGATCGGACGTATTGGAAAGAGTCTCAGAAGGTCTTCGGGCAGAAGCAAGGAGAAGATGGGCCTATTGCTTTCTATCATGGAAGAAACTTTAGGAGGTTTAAGGATAATTAAAGGCTTTAATGCTGAGAAGAATATGAATAACCGTTTCCGGGAAGAAAACGAAGCGTATACAAACATTTCGGTAAAGATGTATCGTAAGACAGATCTTGCATCTCCGTTAAGTGAATTTCTCGGTGTTACAGTTATGGTAACCATTTTATATTTCGGAGGGAAATTAGTGTTGGCGGATCAACCGACAATGAACGGTTCAATCCTGATAACATACCTGGCAATTTTCGCAATGTTATTGGCGCCCGCAAAAGCGTTTACGACAGCATATTACAATGTTCAGAAAGGACTCGCTTCCGCGGAAAGAATAGATAAGATATTGAATGCGGATATTGCCATCAGGGATGCAGTTAATCCTGTAGAAATAAAAAAATTCGAAAAAGAAATTGAATATAAGAATGTTTCTTTTGCTTATCGCGAAGGTGAAGTAGGATGGGTGTTGAATGATGTGAATTTAAAAATAGCGAAAGGAAAAACCATTGCCTTGGTCGGACAGTCAGGTTCCGGTAAAACTACCATGGCTGATATGCTTCCGCGATTTTATGATACAACCAAAGGTGAGATCTTAATTGATGGAACTTCGATTAAAAATACAAGGTTAAAAGATCTAAGAGCCCTGATGGGAATTGTTACACAGGAATCTATTTTATTTAATGATACCGTTTATAATAATATTGCCTTCGGTATTGATAACGTCACAGAAGCACAGGTAATTGAAGCAGCAAAGATCGCAAACGCACATGAGTTCATTTCCCAGATGCCGCAAGGGTATCAAACCAATATTGGTGATAGGGGAAATAAAATGTCGGGCGGACAACGCCAGCGCATCAGCATTGCACGTGCAGTTCTTAAGAACCCTCCGATATTGATTCTTGACGAAGCAACTTCAGCACTTGATACAGAAAGCGAACGTTTGGTCCAGGATGCATTGAACAAGCTGATGAAGAACAGAACTTCAGTTGTAATCGCTCATCGCTTGTCCACAATTCAACATGCTGACGAAATAATTGTAATGCAAAAAGGTGTTATCATTGAAAGAGGTACACATGCCGAACTGATAACCCAAAGTGGTACTTACAAAAAACTTCACGATCTTCAATCTTTCGTTTAATTCATATTTTTTAGTATCGTCATTCCGTCCCGCAGGTAGGGGCGGGATCTTCATAAATATTAGCAGATATCTCGTAATCGATTGCAAGTTTCATTTCTCTGATATTTTTACCTTAACCGGCATTTTGTTTTGTCAGCCGAAAGGATATCTTTATCTTCGAAAATCATAAATTAAACTAACCATCACATATGAAAAAAACTCTACTCTTATCTATTTTTAGTTTTAGTGTTATTGGGTTGACTGCTCAGATAACATTAACGTCAGCTGATATCGCAAGTCCTACAAAAGCAATCCGCCAGGCAAATGATACCATGCCTACAGTTACAATTGGAAATGCAGGAGCAAGCCAGACATGGAACATGTTAGCGTTGAACAATCATACAGAAGATACACTGGTTTTTCTTCCTAATTCGTCTTCTCCGCCACCATTTGCAAGTGCTAACATTGCACTTAAATTCGGCTTTCAGAATGCTTATGCTTATTTATCAAACACTGCTTCAGCTGCCACAATTTTAGGAAGCGCAGCAGTAGTTGATTTTGGTGGCGGTCCAAGCCAGGTTGTTGTTGTGAACACTCCGGCAGAAAAACTTGCTAACTGGCCGGCAACTTACAACAGTACCTTTACAAATGTTTACTCTACTAAATCTAAATATTACTTTGGTGTAGATCCGGGAATCGGAGTTCCAATCGATTCGGTAAGAACTCATGGAAAAGTTAATAAAACAGTAGTGTTTGATGCATGGGGTACTATCGCAACTCCGCTAGGTACTTATCCGGTATTAAGAGCAAAAACAACTAAGATTACAAGAGACAGTACTGATGCATATGTTGCATTTCTTGGAGGATGGCAGGACAATGTTGCTACAAGTGCTGATTCTACAGCTTCTTATACCTGGTGGGCAAACGGGATAGGTTTTCCGTTAGTTGAGCTTACATTGGATTCTTTAGGCGGAATAAGAGAAGCTACGTGGCTTCAAGCCTTACCAATGACAGTTGGCGTGAATGAATGTACCACTGCGGTTGATCTGAATGTATATCCGAATCCTGCTCAAAATGAAGTAAATTTTATGGTTGATTCAAAGATCGCTCACTCAATGGTGATCTATGACATCACAGGAAGAAAAGTTGATTCGTTCATGATCACTTCTGATCTGTCAACTATCAATACTTCAGCATACGCTAATGGAAGCTATACTTACAGTGTATTAGGTCTTGATAATATTATCCTGGCTCGCGGGAAATTCTCAGTAGCGAAATAGTTTTTAAAAGGATAAATCATTGATATGAGATGATTTATCCTTTAATACACTATATTTATAACACAATTAAATTATATAAAAATGAAAAAACTTTTACTTTCTATTTCTTCGATCGCTTTTCTAAGCTCATTGAACGCTCAGGTTGGTACAGCTCCTGATATGGGTTTTGAAGCATGGCATGCTATCGCTCCTCCTTTTGCTAATGCTGAAGATCCTAACGGATGGGCAAGTCTGAACGCTTTAAACGGTTTAACAGCAACTCCACTTTCTGTTTCAAAAGAGACAGGATCTCCTGCAGTAGGAACAACGTCAGCTAAAGTTACTACAGTTAGAATTCAGGGTGCAACAATCCCAAGTCCATATGGCGGAACGCTTGATACTGCCGGTATTCTTGCAATTGGAAGCGTAGCTATCGCTTCACCTCCTAAGATCAATTATGGTTTTACTTATTCTACCAGATCTGCAATGCTGACCTTTAAATCAAAAAGTTCACCTATGCCGGGTGATTCTTGTTTTGTACTGGCATATTTAACTAAATGGAACACCGCTTTGAGCAAACGTGATACAATTGCATCAGGTAAATACGCTACGGGCGACTTAACTAACAGTTATACAACCAATACAATTACAATGTCATATAAACCGGCATTCGCAACTGTGTTGCCTGATACGCAGCAGGTATTTATTTCTTCAAGTGTTTATTCCCATAATGGAGCAAAAGAAGGAAGTATGTTTTGGATCGATGATCTGGCTTGGTCCGGCTGGGTTAGCACCAACGATATCGATGGTATTGTAAGCAATGTTTCTGTTTATCCTAATCCTTCAAGTAACTTCGTATCAATTGATTGTTCAGTTGAAGCTGGAGCAGTTGAAGTAACGGATATTGCAGGAAGAAAAATTGGATCTTATAGTATGCTTAATAATAAAGCATCTGTACAAACATCCGGATTTGCAAATGGTATGTACATTTACCAGGTTTTAGACAAGGATAATAAGGTGCTTAATCGCGGTAAGTTCGAAGTAGCTCACTAAAATTTAAAATGATATTTTAAGAAGCAGCATCTGTAAGGTGCTGCTTCTTTTTTATTAGTAATAAGTCAACCCTCTCACACTTTCTCGATACTTTTCCGAAAAGGAAAACACTCGAAAAGACTACCCACGAAAATCAAATCCTATTTCTCTAAAAAAGTAAACGAACTACTCCGTGAACCTCTGTTCCCTCTGTTTCTCTGTGTTAAACACTTATACAGACTAAAAATCGTATCTTTACAATAATGAACCCCGGAACAGCAGACAGCCTTAATTTCCTTTCCAAACTTACCTTTGGAAGGGTATTCAATGCGCTTAAAGTTGTCAGCAGTTTTTATATTTCTAGGATCACTAAGAAACCTGTACAATGGGGTTTACCAATAAGTGTAAGCGTTGAACCTACTACTTCGTGTAACCTCCGTTGTCCCGAATGTCCAAGCGGTAAACGTGAGTTCACAAGGCCTACAGGAATGCTGCAAAACGATTTCTTTACAAAAACAATTGATGAGCTTCACCGCAAGGTGGCATATCTCATTTTTTATTTTCAGGGCGAGCCATATTTAAATCCGAAATTTCTCGATATGGTTTCTTATGCATCAGATAAAGGGATCTATACAGCTACTTCCACAAATGCTCATTATTTGAATGATTCAAATGCAAAAAAAACCGTTGAAAGCGGACTTGACCGCCTGATAATCTCAATTGATGGAACAACCCAGGAAACATACGAACAGTATAGAGTAGGGGGAGATCTTAAAAAAGTAATTGAAGGTGCAGAGAATATTATCAAGTGGAAAAAGGAATTAAAGTCTAAAACTCCTCATGTAATATTTCAATTTTTGGTAGTAAAACCTAATCAGCACCAGATCGAGGATGTGAAAGCTTTGGGAAAGAAAATAGGAGTGGATGAAGTGCGTTTTAAAACCGCGCAGGTGTATGATTTTGAAAAAGGAAATTCCTTGATTCCTACCATTGAAAAGTATTCGCGTTATAAGAAGAATGCAAATGATACTTATGCAATTAAGAACAATCTGCTGGATCATTGCTGGAGATTATGGCATTCCACAGTAATTACCTGGGATGGTTTGGTAGTTCCCTGCTGTTTTGATAAAGATGCCACTCACCAGATGGGTGATCTTAAAAAGGTAAATTTTGCTGAGCTCTGGAAAGGGAAAGAATACCATAATTTCAGATCATCTGTCCTGCGTTCACGTTCTGAAATCGATATCTGTAAAAATTGTACTGAAGGTACAAAGGTTTGGTCTTAAAGTTTAAATGTTTCAGGTTACATCACATTGGGGGTATGTTTTATTTTTTTAAATAATACTAAGTTCATGCAGGAAAACGCAGAACTTTAAACTTGAAACAATGTTTAACTATTTTAATTCTTTAATAGTCTGTTGATAGATCTTTTCAAGTAATCCGCAATAAAGATTTGAATAACCCACATTCAGAAATTCATAATCCTTTATAATTTCCTCGCTTAATTCGGTCTTCCTTGTTATCGAATTTATCATTGCAATGATCATCTTCCAGAGTAAAAGATAATTCTCGAAAATGTCTGTCTGCTCCTGAGCTTTTAAGAACTTAATGTTCCTGTTCGCAAGCTGGAAACTGAAATCATAATCTTTCTTCATGAAAAAATAAATGTTCTCGAGAACCCTTAGTTGTACGTCAAAGGGGAGATAGAACGTTTTTTCATTGTTTACCTTGGCGATATTAAGATAATTCAAAGCATTTTTAAGATCCGTATTGCTTAAGTATAATTTAACATAACACAATGCACCGCGTGTGGCGTAGATATCCATACGGTTATCTATACAGGGCTGAAATACTTCATCTAAAAGCTCTTTAGCCTGTTCATATTTTTCACGAAGGATAGAAACAAGCGCATACTGCTCGCAGTGAAAATAATAACCATACATATTCTCATCCACCCCTTTTTCAAAAGCCTTATTATATATTTTTTCGGCTTCTGCGATCTGGTTATCTGTAAATAAAGCATCAGCGTAAAGCAGCTGCAGGAATAAGCTTATATCGATCGGAAAGAAAGAAGCGATCTGTTCTTTAATGTTCATCGCCTTTTTCAGGTACTCTATCACTTTCTTTGGTTGCTTATCATAATAAGAATAATAACTGCAGATACAGCGATAGAGATAATACAAAGCAAGATGATTATCAGTACCTTCAAGTTCCTTTTCGTACTTCAGCAAGTCTGATACAGTAATCCCTAATGAACGTTTAGGATTCTTCCTTGCTGCTATACGGTTAATATCAGCAAAGAGTGTATGAAATTTCACATACAGTTCATCAGAGCGGGATTTGTCGACTGATAAGTATTTCTTCCCAAAAACATCTATTAGTTTCTTGTCATAATACTTATAAGGAAGATCGATCAGGTAATGAAAGCATAAAAGATAAAAAGCCTTGAGGTCCTTTTTGTTTTTTAAACCGGAAGTTTTTTTATCCTGAACAATTATCTCATGCCTTAAGAGATTGAATACGTTCTTTCGTTTTAAGAACTGAAGAAGATCTGTGCCCTGCTGAGGAATCAGGGCATTGTAAGCTTTTCTAAGAAGAATAGAGTTGATCTTATAATAATGAGCTTCCGTTATTCCCAGCTCCTTAACTACTTCAGGAATGTCAGGAAACTCTACAGAGCGGAATTTTTTAGTGTAGTCATAAACAATCTTCTCTTTGCCGATCAAACGCAATGAATCAAGCTCGTTCAGCTCCTGATCCGATAAGGTTTGAAGTAATGATTGTAACTGACTCAATTTCTTTAATTAATGTGGTAATCAAATTTAGTAAGATTTCTTAATAATTCGGGTTGAGTATACCGTTTTAAAAGAATTAATTTGTTTTGTCGTTCAAACCGGAATAGGGTTCAAACTAAACCGGCAGCTAATGATAATGATTAATGTGGTAACAGCCTCGTGAGAACGGGGCTGTTTTTTTTGTGGACGGATTGAATAGAAGTGTTTTATTTGATCTCCAGCTCTTTGATATTACGCTTATGCAGTCCTACAACCCTCATTATGTCAAGCATGGATCCTGTAACAAAATTCAGGAAGTTCCTGCTGTAAGGCCGATATACTGCTTCCCCGGAAAAGATGCGTGTAAGATGTTTCTGGATATGTGGGCCAAGGAATCTGCCCATTGCAGTGTCCATGCGGTCCTGTCCAACCTTTAGAAGTGTAAACAGACTGCCTGAATACCATGTGTCGACAAGCTTCTGCCACACATCAAGCTCACGTAATTGTTCTTTCTGATAAGTTTTATAATCAGGATCTTTCCCATCTCCAATAATTCGTGCAAGGCGGAATGCTCCTTTTATTGCAAGAAATAAGCCCGATGAAAAGATAGGATCGAGAAATCCGCCTGCATCACCTGTTAGTACCCAATTACTTCCATACATCTGCTGAGAGATCAGCTGGTAATTATCATATTGAACAACTCCTGTTTCTCTTTTGCCTTTTGAAGTGAATTTTTGGAGTGTTGGTTCACTTTTTAAATAGTTATCGTATTGTTCTTCTTTTGTCTTGCCGTATTCTTTTAAATGCTCAGGATTAATTACAACTCCCACAGATGTCCTGCCCGGTAAAGGAATTCGCCAGCACCATCCTTTTTCCAAACGGTGAAGATGAATATTATATGGATCGATCGCTTCCGTTCCGCTCATATGTGAGAAAAGAGCAACATCCTTTCTATATCCTGATTTAGTAGGTATTTGCAGAAGGCGGGAAATAGTTCTTGATCTTCCGCTTGCATCAACTATGAGATCAGGCTGACCATTAAAATAATTATTTATACCCTTAATAGTTTCATCACTGAGTTTTAATTCATCTCCATTGCCCGTCTTTTCGATTTTAGCAACCTGATGAAAAAATGTAACTCCTTCGCGAACTGCCAGATCAAAAATGGTTTTATCAAAATCAAGACGCGGCACATTGTAAGCATAATGCGGCAGATTTCCGCCACCATAGCTGAAAGGGGAAGTTGCTTCTTCATCCTTGTTTACCCAGACTGAGGCTCCCGGTTTGTATGTGCTGTAACTCTTCACTTCATCTTCAACACCTAATTCTCTGAGCATTGGAATAATGGCAGGCACCAATGATTCTCCAACAATTATTTCCGGGCGTTTTTCAAGATAAAAAACTGCTACCTTAAAACCTTTTCTGTTCAATAAAGTAGCAAGTGCGCAGCCAGATGGTCCGCCACCTATTATTGCAATAGACTGAATACTCTTTTTCATTTAATTTTTAATATTGATGCAAAAACATCATGCCTGAATTCTGCATCTCATGTTATCAGAAAAAAAATCCCGGATGTCCGGGATCTTTAATTTTTTTAGAATTTAAACAGTCATGATCTCTTTTTCTTTGACTTCAAGATGCTTATCACATTTGAGTACAAATGAATCAACGATGCTCTGAACCTGAGTTTCTGCAGTCTTTACCATATCTTCAGGCGTACCGTTTTTCTGAAGTTTTTTAAGCTCTTCCATTGCTTCTTTACGAATAGTTCGTAAGCTTACTTTCGCATTTTCAGTTTCAGATTTAGCTTTTTTTACAAGATCTTTTCTTCTTTCTTCTGTTAATGCAGGAACAAGAATACGAATGATCACACCGTCATTTTGAGGATTGAGACCAAGATTCGCTATCATGATTCCTTTTTCAATAGGAGTGAGCATAGATTTTTCCCATGGCTGCACGATCAATGTGCGGGCATCGCCAGTGTTGATATTTGCAACCTGATTAAGCGGTGTTTTTGTACCGTAGTAATCAACCATTATGCCTTCAAGCATACTTGGGCTGGCTTTACCAGCGCGTACTTTCACAAGCTCTGATTCAAGATGGGTTACTGCTTTGTCCATCTGTTCTTTTGCATTATCTAAAACAAATTGAATATCCTCGTTCATATATTTCTAAGTATTATTACCGTGTCAAATTGAAAGCACAAAGATAATTTTTATTTTTAATTTTTCAGCCCGGTGGAATAGGAGGAGTGAACTACAGATCAACCAAAGTTCCAACCTTTTCACCCATCATGAGGCTCTTCAGGTTACCTTGTTTATTCATGTCAAATACAATGATCGGCAATTTATTTTCCTTGCATAAAGTGAATGCGGTCATATCCATTACTTCAAGTCCTTTTGCGTAAACTTCATCAAAAGAGATTGTATCATATTTAGTTGCGGATTTATCTTTTTCAGGATCTGCAGTATAGATTCCATCAACACGTGTTCCTTTAAGAACTACGTTGGCTTCGATTTCAATAGCACGTAAGGTAGCAGCTGTATCTGTTGTGAAATAAGGATTTCCTGTACCTGCACCGAATATAACAACACGGTTTTTTTCAAGATGGCGTACAGCTTTCCTGCGGATAAAAGGTTCACAGATCTGTTCCATTTTAATAGCAGACTGAAGCCTTGTTTCTACACCAACTTTTTCAAGTGCCGATTGCAATGCCATTGAATTGATCACAGTTGCGAGCATTCCCATGTAATCACCATGTACACGGTCCATTCCACCTTCTTCTGCCTGGATCCCACGGAAAATGTTTCCTCCTCCAATTACTATTGCTACCTGAACTCCCATGTCAGCAACTTCTTTGATCTGTTTAGCATATTGTGCGATCCGTTCATTATCGATACCGAATTGCTTTTTGCCCATCAGTGATTCACCGCTAAGTTTTAAAAGTATGCGCTTATATTTCATATAGTAGAATTAAATTGGTTCTGAGAGAGTTCAAATCATAAACCTCCAATGAGGTCAAAAAAAAGTCCCGAATGATCGGGACTTTTAAAAATAAATTAACTTAAAGAGATTCGTTTAAAGCCTGTAACAGTGAGGCCTTTTTCAGA
>JAJTCJ010000127.1 GCA_021323165.1 Bacteroidota bacterium
CGATCTTTATATTCCCCGCATTATTACAATCAACCATTCTACAGGTAAATTTACCTCTAACACTAAAATACGGAACATTGGCTGTTGTTCTGCCTTTATAGGAAACCTCAGTTATTTCATTATAATAAGTAGCAATAGAAGTATCCAGAATTGATTTGTAACATTGAGTGTTGTTGCTGAATTTAAATTGAACCTGAAACACTTTTGAAAATGGGTAAACCAATGGCAAACCTAAACCATCTTCGATGATATTCTTCTTTCCTACTAAGTCCTGAGACATTAATGAACTGTCACATGGAGCGACTATAAATAAATTAACAAAATCATAATTAGGAGTTTTTATGCAAATACCTGTACTACCAGTTCCAACATAGCTAAAAGAAGGACATGCGGCAGAATCACCGGAATTGTTTGAGGCCTGGTTCGCAAAATAACAGAAGTTATTATAGTTTACACAGCTGGCTGAGTCAGATACACCATCAATTGTATATTTTATATAATAATCATTAGAAGCAGATGCCAGCGGAGATAAAGGCCCTTTCTCTTCATCCTTTTTACAGGAAATTAATAAGACGGATAATAAATAAACCCACCCGGTAATAACAAATATTTTTTTCATGAATGCTTTTGTTAATCTAATATAAGTACTTTAAATTGATTGTTTAAGAAGTATTAAAATCACGATCGATCTACTGACTTATCAAATACACTGCGCCATTCGAAATAAGAGCGCCCATTGTCTTTTGCGCTAACACATAAACTTCTCCATCCTCATCTTCACCAAAACTATTTATATTTAAACGCGTGTCATTCTCTCTGCCATCTGATGAAAGATTCCGGAATATCCACTTCTTATTTTCTTCTTCCAGATAGAATAATTTCCCTTTCCAATCACCGAAAATATATTTGCCCTGAAGAGATGGAATATTTTTACCGCGGTAAACATATCCTCCCGTAACACTTATCCCAACTGAACGTTCATATTCGGCTATCGGCAATTCCAGACCAGCAGTTTTACATCCGCTTTTGGGATCATAACAATAAGTACCTTCCATGATACGCCAGCCGTAATTCTTTCCTTTTTTTATGATGTCAACTTCCTCTAATCTATTCTGACCGACATCAGCACAAAAAAGTAAGCCTGTTTTTCTGTCAAACGAAAATCGCCATGGATTTCGTAAACCATATGCCCATATTTCAGGCCTTGCTTCCTTATTGTTAATAAAAGGATTATCACGGGGAATGGCGTAAGGGAATTTTGAATCTACATCTATCCTAAGGATCTTTCCAAGAAGGGTTTTCATATCCTGTCCATTCCCTTTGACACCATGCTTATCTCCAGCACCGCCTCCATCACCGAGTCCGATATACAAAAAACCATCAGGGCCAAAAGCTAACTGGCCGCCATTATGATTGGATTCAGGCTGTTGAATCTCTAAAATCACTTTAGCTGAAGCTGCATCTGCAAGATCAGGATTGGATGAAACCGTGTATTGGACAACAACTCCTTTATGGTCAAACTTTTTATCTTTTTCAGGAGCACTATAATAAATATAAAACTTACCATTGGTTTTATATTTTGGATGAAAGGCTAATCCAAGAAGTCCTTTTTCAGAATAGATCTTGTTAACTCCGTCAAGCTTAGAACCAACATCTAAAAATGCTTTTGAAGTTACCTTTCCATTTTTGATAATTTTTATTTTCCCTGTTTGCTCACATATAAAGATGCGTTTGGCTCCGTCCTTAGGGCACTCCATAGCTACAGGACCTGTCAATCCACTTACTACAAGTTTTAGTTTAATATTTGTAATAGGGAAGAAAGAAGTAGTAAGCGTTAGTATAAATGCAGAAAATATTATTGAAAAGATATTTTTCATTTTTGACCCTATAAAGAATTTATAGTAAAAATAAGAATTCGATTTGGTTGATTTATAAAACTCTTCGCAATTCTTCCTGTATGCATGAAACTCGAAACAGACTTCAAAGAATCATTCTTCTTCTCTCACAGAAGATTCCTCGGGCAAGCTCGGAATGACAAACGCACCGTAAGCCACTCCCTCGTATACAAGAATCCTTAAAACAAAATTTAAGATCCTGTCTTGATACTTTACTGGTAAAAATATACTAACAGAGCACTTTGCATCTTTGCGCCTTCGTGGTAAAAAAAATCTTAAGAAGTCTCTTTTTACTATATTTGGTTCAATTAATTTAAAATAAAATATCATGGCTAACCCAAAGATCACAGTTGAAACAACAGTCGCAGCACCAATTGATAAAGCATGGAAATACTGGATATCTCCTGAGCACATCACGAAATGGAATTTTGCTTCAGACGATTGGCATTGTCCGCATGCAGAAAATGATGCAAGAACAGGAGGGAAATTTAAATCTACCATGGCTTCGAAAGACGGAAAAATGAGTTTCGATTTCGAAGGAATTTATGATGAAGTGATTGATAAAAAAAAGATCTCTTATTCAATGGAAGACGGACGACAAGTTTCGGTTGACTTTCTTGATCTTAATGGGAAAACCAAAATCACCGAGACTTTCGATCCGGAAGAAGTTAATTCGATAGAACTTCAAAAAAGCGGTTGGCAATCCATTCTTGATAATTTCAAAAAGCATATCGAGTCCGGGTCATAATACGCTTGAATATCAATCGAAATAATCAACATGGATAATTATTTATTAGCGATCGGATGGTGGAATTTAGCCGGCTCTATTCTTATGCTTTCAATGCTGTATCAACCGATTGGAAAAAAGATCTTAAATGATTGGTGTCTGATCTTTAAAAAGGAATTCAGTCTGGATTATTGGGGCAAGCTTTGGTTTTTCTGGGCTTCTGGATTAAATATTTTCTTTGGACTGATAAATATTATTTCAGTTCAGTGGGGATTCATTGAAGTAAAAACATTTCTGATCAAGGCAGATCTTTTATCTTATCTAATTTTTATAGGATTAGCTATATGGGGCTTTAAAGAAGGGAAAATGGGACCTGGTATCTATTCTGTATTTGTAATTTTTTCTTTTTGGATTATCTGGGGCCTGATTGTAATCTATGGATAAATAACTACTAAAGTTTTATTCCCAAAATAGTTACATCATCTACCTGGTCAAGTGTACCTTTCCATTCATCAAACAATTTTTCTAAATATTTTTTTTGCTGAAGCATTGTGTTATCACTGATCTTCAACAATAATTCTTTAATGGCTTTAGTTCTGAACTTCTTCCCTTTAGCTCCGCCAAACTGATCTGCAAAACCATCGGATAATAAATACACGCTATCTCCCTTTTCAAGTGAAATCAGGTGATTGGAGAACTTTTTACATTCCGCATGTTTCCCAATTGGCTGCTTATCTCCTTTTGTAACGATCAGCTTCCCTTTTTTGATCAGATACAACGGAATATAGGCACCTGAATACTCAATTGAAAGTGTTTTATAATTCAATACACATAATCCAATATCCATTCCATCCATTACGATCTCATCACTCTTTTCAAATGTCTCGATCACAAGATCTCTAACCTGATCGAGAATTTCAGAAGGACGCTTTAGCTTAAATTCTTTTACTGCTCTGTCTAATGCATTGTGGCAGACAACACTTACCATTGCACCCGGCACACCGTGTCCGGTGCAATCAGCGACAGCAAAGTAAACAAGGTCATCACACTTTTCTGTCCAGTAAAAATCTCCTGCAACAATATCTTTTGGTTTATATACAATGAATGATTGCTTGAGATTCTCTTTTAAAATTCTATCCGGAGGTAAAATTGCAGCCTGTATTCTTTTAGCATAATGAATACTGTCTGTTATTTCAGACTTTTGTTTATGAACCTCCCGTAAAGCATTTTCAAGATCACTTGTTCTGTCAAGCACGAGCTGCTGTAAATGGTCCCGAAGCTGACGAAGTTCTTCATTATTCTTTGTCTGAACCAATTTTGTTGCAGTCATTGAAGCAATAGTTTCCAGCAGCTGAAGATCATCCTGCGGGTAAAAATTTTTATCCGGATGTTCTGAATCGATCACGCCTATTACTTTTTTATCATGGATGATAGGCACCGCTATTTCAGAAAGGCGCATATCATCATCAATAACATATCGGAAATCTTTACTTGTATCAGAAACAATTTCACCTTGTTTTGTTTTAGCAACGTGACCAACAACTCCCTCTCCTATCTTAAGTTTAATGGGATTCATAATATCCAATGCAATAGGATTTTTGGGACCATGAGCCGCACGCTGGATCAGATGCTTCTTATCTTCATCCATTAAATAGATCACACAATCAACATAGCCCAGCTGAGCGATCGCATTCTTTGCAACCGTCCATACAACTTCATCAATTGTCTGAGCTTCCAATAAAGCAGTCGCGAACTTATAGATCACTTCAAGGTACCGCTCCTTCTTTTGAAGACTCTGAAGTGTTGTTGATAGTTCTGTCATATTCATCACATCATAAAGCTAATGATTTTCCAGAAAAAATATTTAATAAAAAAACACCCCGCTCGATCTGAACGGGGTGCTTAATATTAATTCGAAAAATATATTACCAGATCTCAGCTCTTTCAGCCTTAGGACGATACATTTTATCGCCTTCTTTGACACCAAATGCATCATAGAATTCCTGCATGTTGGTTAATGGACCGTTTCCACGGAAATTACCAGGAGAGTGAGGATTTGTCTGAACAAGATTTTTCAAGAACTCAGGACGCATGTTAGTTCTCCAACCCTGTGCCCATGACATAAAGAATCTTTGCTCGGCAGTGAAACCATCTATCTTTTCAGGAGCTGGTTTGCCTTCCAATGATTTCTTAAATGCATAATAAGAAATAGTCAGTCCGCCAAGATCCGCAATATTCTCACCTAATGTAAGCTCACCGTTCACATGCATATCATCGATCGCTACATAGTCATTGAATTGCTTCACAACCATGTCTGTTTTCTTTTTGAAGTTTGCTTTATCAGCATCAGTCCACCAGTTCTTAAGATTTCCATCAGCATCATACTGACATCCTTCATCATCAAATCCATGTGTTAACTCGTGACCGATAACAGCACCCATGATCCCGTAATTCACAGCATCATCAGCATCCGGATTAAAGAATATCGGCTGCATGATCCCCGCAGGGAAAACGATCTCATTCATTGAAGGATTGTAATAAGCATTGATAGTCGGAGGAGTCATTCCCCACTCTGTTCTGTCAACAGACTTACCAAGTTTATTTTTCATTTCATTGAATGAATACTGGTTTGCACGAAGGAAATTCTGAACATAAGAATCGCGGTTGATCTCAAGTGATGAATAATCTTTCCACTTATCAGGGTAACCGATCTTCTTCATTACTTTATCAAGCTTCAGGTTAGCAGCTTTCTTTGTTTCTGTGCTCATCCAATCGCGGCTTTCGATACGAACTCTGTAAGCAGCAATAAGATTCTCCACCATTTCACCAACACGTTTTTTACTTGTTTCAGTGAAGTGTTTTTCAACGAAGATCTGTCCTAACGCATCTCCCAGAGAAGCATCAACTGCTTCTAAAGAACGCTTCCAGCGAGGTTTCAAAGCAGGGATACCAAATAATGTCTTACCATAGAAATTGAAATGCTCATTCACAAGATCATCACTTAATTTGCTTGCAGTAGCATCAATTAAGCTCCAGCGTAAATATGTTTTCCAATCATTAATAGAAACAGATTTTAACTGAGTGTTGATTGCTTTAAAGAATTCAGGCTGTCCCACAACAACAGTGTTAACATCCTTCATTCCAAGAGAACTGAAGTAAGTATCCCAGTTAAGATTAGGAGTAAGCTCAGCAAGTTCTTTCGCTGATTTTTTATTGTATTGCTTTTCAGGATCGCGCAGTTCAACTTTTGTCATTGAAGCTTTAGCCATTCCTTTCTCGATCTCAAAAACTGTCTTAGCTTCTTTAGCAGCAACATCAGCTTTATCACCTAACAATTCAAACATTTTCGCAACATGTTCAGTGTATGCTTTTTGAATTCCTAAAGTGCGCTCATCTGTGTTTGTATAGTAATCTCTGTCAGGAAGACTGATGCCACCCTGGTATAATTGAGTTACATATTCTGAGCTGATCTTTGGATCCTGTCCAACATATCCGCCAAACATCGGACCTACGCCCGACATATGAAAATGTGCAACAGCTTTTATAAGATCATCTGTGTTTTTAATGTTCTCAATTAATGCGAACTCATCTTTAAGAGGAGCAACTCCATCTTTATTCAGTTTAACTGAGTCCATTGCAACAGAGTAAAAATCTCCGATCTTTTTAACATTGCTTCCGGCTGCTGCGTTTTTATCAACCGCAGCTTCTTCAAGGATAGTTCTTAGCTTATTCTTGTTCTGAACTTCAAGCTCACTAAAGCTTCCCCAACGGCTTTCAGTTTCTGGAATAGGATTATTCTTGATCCATCTACCGTTAACAAACTGATAAAAATCATCAACAGGTTTAACAGTACTATCAATGTTCTTAACATCAATTCCTGTATTCCTTACGGATGCTGATTCCTCTTTTTTTGCGTTCCCGCAGGAAGCAAGTGTGATAACTGCAGCAACTGCAGAAAATTTGAAAACAATATTATTCATGTGTTTTTTGTGTTTAAGTCCCGAATTTACTCATTATTAGCAAGATGTCAAAATGATTTGGTTAAAAGGTCATTAATACGGATGAGCGGATTTTTTACCACGGAGAAACAGAGACCACTGAGAAGCACAGAGAAAATAATATTACATGAAATTCCATATAAATACATGACAAGAACAAAGAGAAAAAGCCATTCAAACTTTCCTCCGTGAAACTTTGTGTTCTCCGTGCCTCCGTGGTGAAAAAAAAACTTACTTTTGCCACATGAGCAAAGCAAACGACCCATCATTAAGATCCTGGTTAGAGATCGATCCAAACAGCGACTTTCCAATACAAAATCTTCCTTTCGGAATTTTCAAGACACAAAGCTCCAGTCCGAGGATTGG
>JAJTCJ010000023.1 GCA_021323165.1 Bacteroidota bacterium
ATCCTTTTTATAATAAATAATCCCCGCAAAGTCAAGCACAGGTGAAAAGTTCTAAAAACTTTAAACTTTTGAACAAAAACCTTCCTAAAAGGAACAAAATCAAGCCTTTGTTATTAACAGCCAAAACTCCGCATCAATAGCAGAAAGCATTAAGGTATATTTGGAATTCAAAATTGAAAATCCAAAAACATGCTTACACGAATCGCCCTGATTAACTCAAAAGGTTACGGCAAAGCCGAAATGAAACTCGACAATTGTGATTCTATCCAATTGGTCGGGCCGAATAACATCGGAAAAAGTACGCTGATATACGCTCTGAACTTCCTTTTCGTTGTGGACGGACAAAAAATGTCATTCTCCGGCCAGCGTAAAGGTGATAAAGAAACTATCCATCACTATTTCCCTACTCATAATAAGAGTTTCCTGGTATTCGAGATCAACAAGATGGGCTATTACTGCATCCTTGTTAAACGTAATACTGATGGAGAACTTGAATATTATAGAATTGAAAGTGAATATACCGAAGACTATTTCTTCGAAAATGAAGGTGCTCACCAGCGTTTATTAAGCTTTGATGAAGTGTTGGAAAGACTTATCCTCAAAGGGATCATTCACAGCAAATTCGCTACAAAAACAGATGTATTCAACGCTGTTTATCACCGCGGCACCAAGAACAATGCTGTTGTTTGGCTGGAGGATACAGTGAAGGCAGATGGGTTGAGCAATAATTTCTCTAAAGTTTATCGTTACCTGATCAACTCCAAGCTGATCACAAATAAAACATTGAAGGAATCTCTTATCATCGCAGATAACCGCGAGAATGAAGGATTGAACTTCTCACAAAAAAACAAGAAAGATATCACTGACCTTCTTCGCATCAATGAAGAGATCAAAAGTATCAAGGCCGTACGTAATGACTTTCTCGAGTTCAGAGAGCTTGTAAAAATGCACAGCTCAAAAACAACAATTGTTTCTGAATTATTATTCGCATTCAACACAGCTTACACTGCGGCTATCCCAGAACTTGAAATTTCATCTGTAGAGCGCGGCCGTCATATTGCTGCGGTTCACAATGAGATCAACGAAATTCTAAAACCTAAAGAATTAAATTATGCTTCTTATATCGGTGAAAAGAATGCTGAGATCAAGAATAAAACAAATTATCTTGCTGAAAAACAACGTGAGCTGGATGAAATCAACAAATTCGAAAGTATTGATTTCCTTAAAGAATCATTAAAAAATCTTGATAAGGAACGTAAAGAAATTGAGAACCGCATCACAACTATTGAATCTCAAAAACTTTCAAGCAAGCATCTTGAATTCAGACTTGAAAAAGTAACTGATAAGATCGCAGCAGTTGAGAACCAGATCGAGAATTATAACAACTTACTTATTCATAAGATCTCGGATGACGAGAAAACAAAACAGTTATTAAATGCGATCCTTTCTGAACAGGTTTTAAGTTTACCCAGCAAACAGATCAAAAAGAGTATCAAAAAAGCATCGGATAAACTGTTGAATATTTTTGATGGTGAGATCGATATTACAAAAGGCCTTGAGATCACCGAGTTCAAATCTGTTAAAGAATTGAAGGAAGAATTAAAAGTTTATCAGTTAGAGAAAAAACAAACTGAAGAACTTTTAAAAACGGTTGTTGACAAAGAAAAAACTGATTTCAAATTAAAGAGCATACTTGGTGAGATCGAAGTGATCAAAGAACTGACGACAAAAAAGATCTTGAGAGCCACTTGAATGAACTTGTGAAAGAGATCGCTTCAAAGCAGATCATGCTTGATAAGCTGAATGAAGAAAAACGTAACCTGGAGCTTCGTGTGAAAGAGCTCAAGGATCGTAAAATGGAAATGGAAAGCATTGAAGTAGAGCCTCGAGAGTATGAAACAAACGACAATCTTGACTATATTTACTCTAAGATCCAGATTCACCAGAAAGACCGTCACGATTTAAAAACAAACAAAGATCTTACTTTCGAAAACCTGAAATACCGCCTTCGCAGCAGCATCGCTGATGAAGTGGAATTCATCAAGTTCGTAGAGGAAGAGATCGCATGTTTATCTGATAAAGAAAGAAGTATTGATGGCTTGTTGCAGAGTATCTCTACTCAGTTCGCAAATCCTGCATTTACATTATTGAAGCGTTACGAAGAGTTCAAGCAGTTTGTTTATAATAAATTCAATACTAAGCTTGCAACAACACGTATATCTAATATCGAATCTCTGAAGATCGATCTTATTGATAATGAAAGAATTATCGGAGAATTAAAGCAGATCAGCTCGATCCAGGAATTCAACGGACAAATGAGCTTTGATTTTGATCAGTCTGAGAACTTAAAGATCCTTAACACTTATCTCGACAGCGGTAAAAAAGTTCATTTCGATGAATTGTTCAATATTGAATTATTACTTGAGATCAAAGGAACTGAAAAGCGTGTAGATCTTGCAAACCAGGTTGAGTCTGACGGAACCGACAGGATGATCCGTTTGGTTATCATCATGGCAATTATCAACCGTTTAGCGATCACTGATGAGCAGAATAAGATCACGCTCTTCATCGATGAGGTTGCAACTATCGATAAGCAGAATCGTCCGGAGCTTGTGAAGTTCTGTAATGCACATAACTTCATCCCGATCTTTGCTGCACCGGATGCTGTTGAAGGTTTCAACAAATACTATTTCATCTATCCTTCTAAAGGTAAGATCAATATCAATGAAAAACAGAATGCTGTTATCGTTGAAAGAAATGGAGTTGTAGAAAAACCAAAAAAGAACGCAAAAGATTTAAATTAAGGGAATGCTTAATAAGCCAACGCAAATATTTCGACAGGCTCCATATGACCCAATGCGCGGTCTTCTGAGCGAAGTCAAAGACAATGCGAAAGCCAAAACAAATTAATAACATGAAGGCAGAACCAAAAACAATACTCCGCTTTTTAGTTGAACACTATGATGTGATCGCTGAATTGTTTGAGACTCAGAAGAACGATGGGATCATTGCTTATGAGGTGCTGAATCAGATCATCGCAAAACATGAACACGACATCAAGTCGCAGCTTATTGAATATAAGATCCTGAGTCCTGTAAATGACAACTACGAGATCCGCACTGTATATTATAACCTGGTCGAATTCATTTTAAGTGAGTTCAAACCAATGCTTCCTGAAACAATTGAGAAGTATCACACTTCCGTTGCAGAATTATTCCGTAAGATCAGGGAGAATATCAATGGTGATAAAGTAACATTAAGCCAGCGTTTGAATGATCTTGCTATTGAGATCCGTTCATTCTATGAAATGGTGGAACGCAATACTCAAAGCTTATTAACAGAAACACGTGAATTAAAAGCAAACGTTAAAAAGATCGATTACCGTGAAAAGATCGTTCGTGCTTCACGCTGGATTGACGAATATATTATTCCGCTGAATAAGATCCTTGATATCAACCATTCAGCTTCTGTTGCGAATAAATTATACGAGATCTCCGAATTCTCAAATAAGTATCGTTTGAATTTTGATGATGAAGGGGCCCGTGTTCAGTTTGAAAAACTTTATTTTCAATTGATCCAGGTAAATGACAATTTATTGCGTCAGTCCAAGATCCTTACCAATGAGCTTTTGCCGCTTATTGAGCGAATCAGAACTGAATCAATTATTCTTACCGGATGGATCACGTTCATGAAGAATCCCTACAAACGTAAAGTGCCAAAATTGCTTAAGCGTAAAGAAGTTTCAATTTATTCTAATGATACATTCTACAATGCTTCGGAAATTTTTGAACAGTTTAAGAATGAAGTGGATGTTTATTTTGAAGAAGAAGAGCATGAATCTGAAAAGTGGATCTTCGATAAGATTCATTATACAAAAAAGCTTAAAGACAACTTACCGGTAGAGAATTTCTTCAGCTGGTGCAACAAAACATTAAAAGAAGATTACAAGAAAGTGGAGATCGAGAAATTCTTCGCTCTTACAACTCTTGCCTTTGATGAGGATATTGAACGTGAATACGGAGCAAAACCTCAGTTCGACAAAATCAAGATCAACGATCTTACATTAACAGTACCTAAAGTAACTATCAATCAACAACCACAACTAATAGACCCTACAGATGGAATTTCCTAATCACCACCGACAAATAGTAGAAGATCTTATGGCAGGCAAATTTGTGGTCTTTCAATTATGAATTGCGTTTAACTCAGGATTATGCCTATGTTGTTTCCGAAGAATCAGCCGAAATGCTTTCCCGTGATATCTGCATATTCATTGCTTTATTGAGCTATGAGCTTGACCGTGACGGAAAAAATTTCCTTGAAAGAATTCAGTTCAGCGAATTTGAAATGGAAGAGATCGAAAATTATTTTACCAATTCATCTTACATCGATCTGATCCTTTCAAACAAGCAATTGAAAGATACTGATTCACGCAAGAACTTTATCAATACGCTGAACAGAAGAAACATCATTGAAAAAACAGGTGATAACCGTTTCGTATTTACTTCAGCTCATAAATTTTTCATGGATTTCGCAAGTGATATTGTGAAGTATGAGAATGCTGAAAAGGATGAGTAATCGGATGTACTGATTTGTTGATTATTTGATGTACCTATTTTACGTACTTACTTTAAAGGAGCTAGCGCTCCTTTTTTTTGTGCGTTAGTCACTCTGAGCTTGTCGAAGAGTATGCGAGGCCAGCCCATATGTTTCGACAGGCTCAACATGACTTCCCTAACATTCGAGACTAACCTTATCCTTTTTAATCATAAAAATCATAATAATCTGCGTTCCATCACACCCAATTCGTAAATTCGTACCAAATTCGATATTCGCACTCTATGTATCCATCATTATATTATGCTTTTAAAGATCTTTTCGGACTGGAACTTCCATTTTTAAAAATGATCCAGATGTTCGGGTTCTTTGTTGCTGTGGCCTTTATAGCAGCTGCTTACGCTTTCTCCAAAGAATTAAAACGCAAGGAAGATGAAGGTTTATTAAAACCAACTATTAATAAAGTTTTAAAAGGAAAACCTGCTTCAGCAAGTGATCTGATCACCTCAGGAATCATTGGTTTCCTTGTTGGATTCAAACTCCTTTACATTGCATTGAATTTTTCTGCTTTCCTGGAAGATACACAAGGATTTATTTTATCTACACAAGGAAATCTGATAGGGGGATTTCTTGTTGCAATTGCCTTCATGTATTTTAAATACCGTGAAAAGGAAAAAGCAAAACTTACAATTCCGGTTTGGGAAGAAGAAATTGTTCATCCGCATCAGCAGGTTGGAAACATTACTTTAATTGCAGCATTTGCTGGTATTGTCGGAGCAAAGATCTTTCATAATCTTGAAAACTGGCAGGATTTTATCGCTGATCCAATCGGTGCGCTTGTTTCTTTCAGCGGATTAACAATGTATGGAGGTTTGATCCTTGCTTCTATTGCGTGTATATGGTATGGAAAAAAACACGGAATAAAAGTTACTCATCTGATTGATTCTGCTGCTCCTTCATTAATGCTTGGTTATGGTGTTGGCCGTATTGGTTGTCAGCTTTCAGGTGATGGCGATTGGGGAATTGATAATCTAAAGCCGAACCCCTTCAGCTGGCTTCCTGACTGGATGTGGAGTTACGATTATCCTCATAATGTTGTTAGTGAAGGTGTTTTACTTCCGGGATGTACCGGAGAAAAATTCTGCACTCATTTGGTCCCTTCCGTTTATCCAACACCTTTTTATGAAGTTGTAATGTGTATCACCCTATTCTTTATTCTTTGGGCACTTCGCAAACGTATTACAACTCCGGGAGTAATGTTCTGTGTTTATTTAATCTTCAATGGTATTGAACGCTTTTTTATCGAGAAGATCCGAATCAATACGTTATATAATGTAAATGGTTTTGCCTTTACCCAGGCTGAGCTTATCTCAACTATATTATTTTTTATTGGGGTGTTTGGAATCTGGTATTTTAGGAGGCTGGAGGCTGGAGAGCGCAGTATGGAGAAGGGAGACGGGAGAGTGGAGAGCGGAGAACGGAGTTTATAGCTATTGCCTTGTAGTTCGTAGAGTGTAGTTCGTAGACAGTTAAAGTTCAGAATTTCGCTTTGAGATTGATTAGTCAAGCTAATACTTTTATGAATTAAATCGACAGGTTAACCTTCTCCGAACTACTAACTAAGCTCTACTAACTATTATTCGGTTTCTTTATAAAATGTATTCTCTGAAATATTCCTTCCGTCCTTATAATAATAAAGTCCGCCCCAGTTATACTGTTCCCTGCGATATACGTATTCTACTCCATCAATGTTAACCGTTACTATCGTTAACTTTCTACGGTCCTCCTGTATGGTTTTCTCTTCTTTGTTTTTAACAATTGGTTTAACAGGTACTACAGGTTCTACCACCGGTGGCTTTGGCTTTGGAGGTTCAGGCTTATATTCAGGCGGCTTAACAGCAACGGGAATTGGATTGCTTACCGGAGGAGGGACTACAGGCTTAGGTTTAGGAGCGGGATTCGATTCAGCCTTCTTAACCATGTCCTGAGCCTTTTGAGAATAATCTTTATCAGCATCAAATTCACCTTCCAGGTTACTGTAGGTAATTCTACCAACCGGCTGAGTATAGGTGATCACCTGGTCTTCCGGCTGCTTGGCTAATTCAACGGTAGCAATATACTCCCTGATCTCTTCCTTCTCTCTGCCATTAGGAACATGTGTATCAACAAGCAGACTTTTTGTGATATATCCTTGCTTGGTGAACGTCAGGAGAAATTCCGCTCCAAGTTCCAGTTCAAGTTTATATTTGGATTTAGAAGGATCAATTACACGGTAAGGACTACCGTTCTTCGTAATTGTGATAAGAGAATTATCCAGTCCCCCACCATTAACAGAAAATTTCACCTTTAAGCTGAAAGTGTTTTCCTGTCCAAATGAAGATGTGGAAAGAAACAGCAAAAACATCACAACAAACAATTTAATGTTTGAATTGATATTATATGCCGAAGGAGACTGTTTCATAATTTGATTCAAAAATACGTAAATATTATCTTACAACTTGAACCCAACGATTGTATAAAACGTAACTTTGCCGTAAACATTGGTTTTATGGAAATAAATTTACAAACTCTTTGCCAGGATGTCTGCGCTCTAAGCAGACAAACCGGTGAGTTTATCCGCGCTGAACGGAAGAAATTCTCTTCCGGCAAAGTGGAAATAAAAGGAAAAAATGATTTTGTTTCTTATGTAGATAAAGGCTCTGAAAAGCTTTTAGTTGAGGCGCTGTCAAAATTTTTACCTGAATCAGGTTTTATTGCTGAAGAAGGAACTTCCACAAAAAAAGGTGACGTTTATAACTGGATCATCGATCCATTGGATGGCACAACTAATTTTATTCATGGTATCCCATGCTATGCGATCAGCATTGCCCTGATGAGAAATGAAGAACTTGTGATGGGGGTTATCTATGAAGTAAATCTGGATGAATGTTTTTATGCATGGGAAGGCAGCAAAGCCTTTATGAATGGCGATGAGATAAGCGTCTCATCAGCTCCGAAATTGTCTGATTCCCTTATCGCGACAGGCTTCCCCTATTATGATTATAACAGGATGGATGAATACATGAAAGTATTTCAGCATTTCATGAAAACTACACGAGGACTAAGAAGGCTTGGTTCTGCTGCAACAGATCTTGCTTATGTGGCTTGCGGGAGATTCGAAGGTTTTTATGAATATAGTCTGCAGCCCTGGGATGTAGCTGCAGGAGCATTCATTGTAAAACAAGCCGGTGGAAAAGTAACTGATTTTTCAGGCGGGAAAAATTTTATCTTTGGAAAGGAAATAATTGCGGGGAACACCGCCTGCTTCAATGAATTTTCAGACGCAATAAAGCTTTACTTTAAATGACAGAAAAAAATAAACCCAAAAACACCTGGGATTATATCAAAATATATTTTCCTGATATCTGGCAATACCTGGTTATCATTTTGGCTGCCATCATTGCAGCGATCTTTATACTTTAGGATTCTTTAATAAAAATTCAACAGCCTTTTCCAGTTCTGCGTCAAACTTTTCAGCTGATGCTATTCCTGCTTCACTTAAAGCTTTTACATTTTCATCTGAAGCGTTATCCATAGTGCAATCAGCTTCACCCATATCAGGATCTATCCGTATGTAATTCTCTTTTTTATCAATTGCATCAAAGATCTGTTTTAACTGAAAATCGATCGTGTCGCTTGCTCCCGACATCATAATATCCAATACAGGTTCTATCCAGCCAAGAGATCCCCATCCGGCAGCTTTATTATAATCGTATTTCTTTTTTACAGAACCCGTTCCGATAGACAACATAAACATATCCGTTGCAGTAACATTTTTAGATCCGTCCTGTTTCCAGAATCGATGCCTCGCTTCTGCATAAGCACACAATGCCGGATTATTTGCAAACACTCCTCCGTCAACCAAAGGATAAGAAACACCGCTTAGAGACGAAACTCTGGCTGGTTCAAAATAAGTGGGGGCAGCCGATGTTGCTCTTGCAACATCTTTTACTAAATAATCATAACCCGGTTTATCAGCTGCATCATGTTGGGTAAAAAAATGTGTTGAACGATTATGAATATTGTAAGAAGTTATGATACATGGTTTAAGCAAACTGCTCAGCTTTGTATCATGGAAGTAATTTTCTAATATTGCTTCAATCGGGCCCGCAGGATATTTTTCCTCAGTAAAACCTCCGGTGGAATAAAGTCTGTGAGCAAGATCATTTTTAAAGATCTCTGCACCATGCTTTAAATAAAGATCTACTGCATTCTTCGCAGAAAACTTAGGGCGCGTAGGAGAATTTTCATCCGGACACAAATAAAGACATGTTAAAATGCCGCCTGTACTTGTTCCGGCAAAGAGATCAAAATAATCTGCAAGGTTTGCATTGGGATTATTTGAACGAAGCTTTAATTTTTGTTCAAGGGCCAACAGGATCTGTCCGGGAAGGATTCCCCGAATTCCGCCTCCATCAATTGATAATATTCTTAAAAGCTGAGCCATGAAATATTATAATTTGCTTTCCGTTAACGCCTATAGTAAATTTAAACAAAAAAGAATGAAATCACTTATATTCCTCTTATTTTCATGTTCGTTTATTACTCTAAACGCGCAAACCAAAATAATTCATGTTCTTGTTGCACTTTGCGATAATGAGAGCCAGGGAATTGTTCCTGTTCCAAAAAAGATCGGCAATGGAAATGATCCTGATAATAATTTATACTGGGGATGCGGTTATGGCGTGAGGACCTTCTTTAAGAACAGTGCAGAATGGAAAATGATCTCAAAGCGAAAACCCGTTTCTTCTGACATCCTGGAGCGTTGTATTTTCAAGCATATAACAAAAGATGCCTACATTGTTGCTGATGCCTATAAAGGTGATCGGATCAAAAAATGTAATGAAGAGTTCTTCCGAACCGCTTCAGGAAATTCTACGGATACACTAATGATCGCAAAACAAGTTATAGATCTCAATAAAGCACAGCTTATTTGTTATGTGGGACATGACGGATTAATGGACTTTGAAATTGATGAATATCCGAAGCAAAAGAACAATACTAAAAAAGATGTTTTCATACTTGCATGCGCATCGAAGGTTTATTACGGAAAAGGCTTGAAACAGTCAGGTGCCACTCCACTTCTGTGGACCACGAATTTAATGTGCCCGGAAGCATATACTCTGAAAGCGGGTATTGATGGATGGCTGCAGAATGAAACAGGAACTCAGATCCATCTTCGTGCAGCAGAAGCGTATGATCAATATCAGAAATGCGGATTAAGCGGTGCGAAGCGTTTATTCGCTACAGGCTGGTAATTAACTAAGCTGTTTCTTTATAGAAATGATCCATAAACCGATGAAGGTCAATAAACCATTCAGCAGCAATAATTCATATCCGAACTTATAACCGTTAAGCCAGGTTTCGGAGTTTTCTCTCAGGATATAACAGATCACGACTGATAATACGGAAACTAAAGGAACCCATTTATCTTTTACTATGAGTTTTGTAAAAAGTCCGAACGTGAATAATCCCAATAGTGGTCCGTAAGTGTAAGCTGCAACCGTAAATATCGCATCCAACACCGATGTTTTAGGAACCATTTCACATAAAATAATTGTGATCAGCAATATGAATGCAAAAGCTATATGAACCCAGTGACGAACCTGTGTCTTCTTTTTTTCTGATTGTGCATTCTCATCCATTTTCAGAAAGTCGATGCAAAAAGATGTAGTAAGCGTTGTAAGGACCGAATCCGCACTTGAGAAAGTAGCAGCCGTTAAACCGACAATGAATACCACAGCTGCAAACACTCCTAAATTATTCAGAGCCAATGTTGGAAATACCTGATCGGTTACAACCTTTCCTGTGTCAGGATTTACAGGCAGCATTATTCCTTGTCTTTCTGCGTACATGTATAACATTGCCCCCAAAGAAACAAAGAACAGGTTTACAATTACCAGCACGATACTGAACCAGTAAATATTCTTTTGAGCATCGCCAAGACTCTTGCAGCTTAAATTCTTCTGCATCATGTTCTGATCAAGGCCGGTCATAACAACCGCAATAAAAGCACCGCTGAAAAATTGCTTGAAAAAATAATTCTTCTCTCTCCAGTCCCAGAAAAAGATTTGTGAGAATCGACTGTGTTTAACTTCTGAGATCACGTCCACTAAACCTAGATCCAGTTGTGACATTATCGCAATTATAGATAAAACAACTCCTAACAGCAGCAAACCGGATTGCAAAGTATCAGTCCAAACGAGAGTTTTAATACCGCCACGGTAAGTATAAAGCAGCATAAGAATTATAATGATTGCAACTGTTATCACAAACGGAACATTATCTCTGAAAATAAAATAATGTAAAACTCCGGCAGCGAGAAAGAGTCGCAAGGCGGCCCCAATAATGCGTGAGATCAGGAAATAAAATGATCCCGTTTTTTGCGAATAATTACCGAAACGTCCCTGCAGATAACTATAGATCGAAGTAAGATTTAATCTGTAATAAACCGGCAACAAAACTTTTGCAATTATAAAATATCCGAAAAGATATCCCAATACCAACTGCATGTATGAGAACTGGTTACTGCTCACTGTGCCAGGTAATGATATAAATGTAACACCCGATAATGAATCACCAATCATCCCGAATGCAACAGCATACCATGGAGATGATTTATTACCCAGAAAATAAGCGTCATTCCCAGCATTCCGTGAAGTATACCAGGCGATCATCATTAAAAGACCAAAATAACCGAAAATGCTGAGTATTATTATTAATGGAGACATGAGCTGATTTAGGTATATAAATCAAAATAAAGAAATTAAAGCCAGTTCCCCACTTCATGCATTTTTAGTATATTAACAAAGTTTTTCACATTGGAACATGAGCAAAAAAAGCTTCTTAGCGTTTACTCTACTTTTTCTGGTTGCAACTTCTGCATCCTTCCTGACGTTTTCATTTAAGAACAAAGCTTCCGCAGATACATTACTTCGCGTTGAAACAAGAAAAACAACTTCCGGAAACAACTACACTATAATTTATCAGGGAACATTGAAAATGGATGTGAGTCTGATTCGCCCTGATAAAAAAGATAAGAGTATTTTGCTCTGCATCCCAGCAGCTTATACCGATCTTACGACCTTAAAGGTCGATGGATTGTTCATTGACAAAGGAACTGTATATAACCGAAATAAAGTAAACACAAGTTTAGGTGGAGCAATAAAAATTGTAAATGGAGCATTCGAAATATTTCCAAGCAACAAAGGGAAACTATTGAATGACTCACTGATTAACCTGCTAATCAATAAAAAAGGCTCTTTGTTTCAACAAATCCAGATGATTGAAAAAGGCAAACCTGCCAGATATAAAGATGTTAAAGAGTTTCAGCGCAGAGCTATCGTTAAACTTAAAGGAAATAAAACCGCGGTGATTGAATCGTATGAACATATTACACTTTCTGCATTCACCAAAGACCTTCTTGAACTGGGTGCATATGATGCTTTATACACGGATATGGGCTCATGGGATGAAGGTTGGTATAAACAAAATAATGAAGTAATAACGATCGGCAGGATCAGGAGCCAGACGGATAAACAATGTAACTGGGTCGTTTTAAAGATAAACTGAAAGATATGTGCGGGATCACAGGAATGTTAGCCTTCAACGATGAAGGTAAAAAGTATTTAAAACATATAAATACAGCTACTGCCTGCCTTAAAAAAAGAGGTCCGGATGGAGACGGAATTTTCATACATAATAACGCAGCTCTTGGTCATAGAAGATTATCTATAATTGACACAAGTGATCTTGCCTCACAGCCTTTTACAGATCTCAGCGGTCGGTATACGATCGTTTTTAACGGAGAAGTCTTTAACTATAAGGAGTTAAGAAAAGAACTCATTGCAAAAGGAATATCGTTCCGTTCGCAAAGTGATACTGAAGTTCTATTGTATTTATTTATTGCTGATAAGGAAAAGTGTTTATCAAAACTGGACGGGGAATTTGCTTTTGCGATATATGATAATCAAAAGGAAGAACTCTTTATTGCTCGAGACCGTTTTGGTATTAAACCATTGTATTATTATAAGGATAGCGAGCGGTTTGTTTTTGCTTCCGAAATAAAATCCCTCATTGCTTTCGAGGTTCCCAAGATCATAGATAAGTCTTCACTGGAAACCTATTTTCATCTCAATTATATTCCTTCGCCCTACTCCATCTTTGAAAATGTTTTTAAATTAAGTTCAGGACAATTTCTTAAGATTAACTTCAAGGAAGAAATAAAAAAAGACAGCTATTATAACATCCCATATTCTGAAAATCAGCATTCTTACTCTGATTATGATTCGGCTCAGAAAGAATTAAGATCATTGCTTGAACATTCAGTGCAGCAGAGAATGATCGCGGATGTCCCCTTGGGAACCTTTCTCAGCGGAGGCATAGACTCTTCTGTAATAACTGCTATTGCAGCTCAAAACACCCAGAAGCTTAATACCTTTTCAATCGGTTATAAGGATGAACCATTATTTGATGAAACTTATTTTGCGCAATTAGTTGCAAAAAAATACAAAACCGAGCATACAGTATTTCAGCTTACAAATGAGGATCTGTATGCGGATCTTCACCATGTACTTGATTATATTGATGAGCCATTTGCAGATTCATCCGCCTTAGCTGTAAGTATTCTTTGTATGCATACAAAAAAGCAGGTGACCGTTGCTCTATCAGGTGATGGTGCTGATGAGATCTTTGCCGGTTACAACAAACATGCTGCTGAATTAAAAGCCAGACAAAGCGGTTTAAAAGCACAATTAGTGAAAGCATCTTATCCCATTCTAAAACAATTACCTAAATCCAGAAATACTAAGACCGGAAATAAAATTCGCCAGCTTGAAAAATTTGCGGAAGGAATGAAATTAAGTGAAAAAGAACGTTACTGGAAATGGGCTAAATGGGCGGGATTTACTTCAAAAGAAATTTTCACTTCCGACTATAACAAAAGTTTAGATCATAAAGATTCTGAAAAGAGAAAAAGAGACATCCTTAAAAATCTTAATGATGATTACAATTCTGTATTACTTACTGATATGAAACTGGTATTAGAAAATGATATGCTTGTAAAGGTGGACAGAATGAGTATGAGCAGAAGCCTTGAAGTAAGAGTCCCTTTCCTTGACCATAAAATAGTTGATTTCGCTTTTTCTTTGCCTGCGGAATACAAGATCGATAATAAACAAAGAAAGAAAATACTTAAGGATGCTTACAGAAAAGATCTTCCTGCTGAATTATACAACCGAGGAAAAAAAGGGTTTGAAGTTCCTCTTTTAAAATGGTTCAGGACAGACCTTAAAAGCATGATCACAAATGAACTTCTTTCAGATAGTTTTATTAAAGAACAGAACATCTTTGACGCTGAGACAATAAAAGAACTGAAAATGAAATTGTTCAGTAAAAATCCTGATGATGCTGTTGAGAAGGTATGGGCATTGATCGTTTTTCAATATTGGTGGAAGAAAACATATCCTGAACGTGTTTAGTGTTTTGAAAAGAATCTATATCAAAAATGATAAAAGTACTTCGTATAATTAATCGTTTTAACCTGGGTGGTCCAACATATAACGTTGCATATCTTACGAGATATATGTCAGCAGAGTATGAAACCCTTCTTGTAGGAGGCGCTAAAGATGCATCAGAAGAAAGTTCCGATTTCATTCTTGACAACCTTGGCTTAAAGCCTGTTATCATTGAAGAAATGATGAGAGAGATCGATTTGAAGAACGATTACCTCGCCTACAAAAAATTAAAAAAGATCATTCAGGAATTCAAACCTGATATTGTACATACACATGCTTCAAAAGCAGGGACTTTAGGCCGCCTCGCAGCGTTTTCATGCAAGGTACCGGTAATTGTACATACGTTTCACGGGCATGTTTTTCATTCCTATTTTGGAAAATTAAAAACAACTTTTTATAAAAACATAGAACGATATCTAGCTAAAAGATCCACTGCGATAATTGCAATAAGTGAAATACAAAAACAAGAGCTTGTCAAAACTCACAGGATCTGCCAGGCAGAAAAAACGCATGTGATTCCACTTGGATTTGACTTAAGCCGTTTTCAGGAAAATCTTGATGAGAAAAGGAAAATGTTCCGGGAAAAATATGCCTTAAAAGATGATGAACTTGTGATCTCAATTATAGGCAGACTTGTCCCGGTTAAGAACCATGAATTATTCCTTGAATCACTTAAAATTGTTTCCGAAAAAACATCACGTAAGTTAAGAGCTTTAATTATAGGAGATGGAGAGTCACGGTCTGAAATCGAATCAAAAGCAACTGAACTCGGGATCCAATATGGTTCAGGAGAAAAAAACGGATCCTTTCTGATATTTACTTCATGGATAAAGGAAATCGATATTGCATTAGCCGGAAGCGATGTCATAGTGCTAACCTCTTTCAACGAAGGAACGCCTGTAAGCCTGATCGAAGCACAGGCTGCAGGGAAACCAATTATATCGACCAATGTGGGAGGAATTGAAAATGTTGTGATTCCCGGAACCACAGCTCTGCTTGCCGAAAACAATGATCCGGTAAAATTCGCAGAGTTGGTATTGAGGGTCACGGAAAATGATCAATTAAGAAAATCTATGAGTGAAAATGGATGGCTGCATGTAAAAGAAAAGTTTCATTATACACGTTTGGTTTCTGATATGGAAAAACTTTATAAAAAACTTCTAAAAATCGAGTAATTCCATCATTTTGAAGGGGGTTCGGGAATATTTGTTAAATTTGCTCTACAAGAACAAATATTTATGCGCAAACTGCTTTTACTCCTAGGTATTTGCCTGTTATTCACGGGCTGCGGATGGTTAAATCCGAATATAATGCTGAAAACTCCGAAAGGATTTCAATACACAAAATTTTCTGATTCGATGGATTCGAAAGAATACAAAATATCACCTAATGATCTTATTGAATTCAGTCTATACTCCAATGAAGGCTTTAAGCTTGTGGATCTTACTTCTCTTAACACTAACAATACTGGATACCGTTTTGAGAATTCTCTTGTTTATCTTATTGAAACTGATGGTTTTTGTAAATTACCTATATTGGGAAGAACTAAACTTAGCGGGCTTACAATTAAAGAAGTCGAAGTGTTAATGGAAGATAAATATTCTTCATACTACATCAAACCTTATGTAATTGTCAGAGTTCAAAATAAAAGGGTCATTGTGTTTCCTGGAAGTGCCGGCGATGCTAAAGTTATTCCTTTAAAAAACACCAACACCACACTTATCGAGGCAATCGCTTTGGCTGGAGGAATAGCAGATGACGGTAAAGCTCGTCAAGTTAAATTGATTAGGGAAAATGCAGATAAACATGATGTTTATCTTATTGATCTTTCGAGAATAGAGGGAATTCAAAAAGCAACCATGGTAGTTCAGGCAAATGATATTATTTATATTGAACCAAGACGAAAGATCAGTTCAAAGATCGTACAGGAACTTGCTCCTATAGTTAGCATTTTGACAAGCTTATTTATTATTTTCACATATTCCCAGGCTGTCAGCAGATAGTAAAGCCATGCTTCAAGAGAATATATCAACGACAAACGATAATTTTGAACAATATAAAGCCAGAATCTCAAATTTCAGCGGAGAATTCGAATTAGGGCTCTTTATTCATATTGCCCGCAAAAGCTTTATCTGGGTAATCGCATTCTTTCTTTTAGCATTAGCAGGTGCATTACTTTATCTTAGATATACTCAACCCGTTTATGAATCATCAAGCGTGATTCAGCTACAAACCAGTGATAATGCTAACAAAATCCTTAAAGTTGACAATATTGCTGAGACCCAGAATGAGCTTGCAGAAGCTGTCGAACTTTTGCGTTCAAAAGTCTTCTTTAAAAGAATATTATCAAAGCTCCCGCTTGAGATAGGATATTTTTCCGAAGGAACATTTAAATCAGACGAACAGTATACTGCTACTCCTTTTACAATTGAATCTAAAATATTTGATCCATTAATTATCGGCAGTAAAATTTATGTGGATTTTAAGAATATCAACAGCGGTATTGTAAACTACAAAATAAAAGACAAATCCATTTCCAAACCCTTCACTGCTGGCAAACCTGTTAAATTCGAACACTTTGAAATTGTAATTACGATCAGGAATTATAAAGAGATTCAGGCACAACAAAATCTTGTGAAACAAAATGCCTACTATTTTGTATTTAATGATATAAACGCGCTTGTTAGTCAGCTTTATCCAAATCTTGAAGTGAAATTGTTGAATAATGATGCTAAAACAATCCAGATCTCATTTAAAGATTTTAAAGCACAAAAAGCTGCAGATATTGTTACAACCATTACAGAACAATATGAAGAATTTGATACGGAACGAAAAGGAGAAAGCGCTAAAAGTGTTATTGAGTTTATTGATGAGCAGCTTGATGTTGCCTATTCACGTTTAAAAAATTCCGAGAATTCGATCCAGGAATTTCGAAAAGAAAATAAACTTGAAGATGATCAAAAGGAATTAAAAATTGTAAATACAAACAGGCTTAATACACTGCAGGACAGAATTATTCAGCTTGACCTGGAAGAAAGTATACTGAGAAAAATAGCAGCCAGTATCAATACTTCAAAAACAATTGACACATATAAACTTATTGCTATGCTTGCGGGGACTGAATATGAAAACAAAATATCTAAATCTCTGGATGAGATAAATAAATTGCTGATCAGTAAAGAGAATGCTTTGTATGAGGCGACTCCGAATAATGAGTCTATAAAAAATGTTGATTACCAAATAAATATTCAGAAAAGGCTATTAATAGAAAGCCTTAATTCAATTTTAGAAAGCGTTGAAGATAAAAAGGATTCACTTATTAAAAAAGCCAATGAGTTTTCAGACTCATTTTCCGGAAGTCCTCAAAATGAAGTTGAATACGCAAGATTGCAAAGACTGTTTTCAATAAATGAAAAGTATTACACCTTACTTCTTGAAAAGAAAACTGAATATTCGATCTCTAAAGCCGGTTTAAAATCACATACTGTGCTTCTTGAAACAGCTCAGGTAGCATCTACTCCGGTTTCACCGAACAGGAAGATTACAATAATTATTTATTCTCTAATTGCTTTATTGCTGAGCTTAGGTCTTATTCTTTTCCGTTATCTTTCACATAACCAGATCACTTCTCTGAATGAGATAACTAAGCATACCCAAGCCACCATTAGTATATTGGGAATTGTGCCAAAATACCGTCAGCACATCCCTGTCTCTCAATTGTTAATTGACAAGAGTCCAAAATCTTTGGTAGCAGAGGCATTTCGTTCTATACGGACAAATCTTCAGTTTATTTCAAACTCTCCTGGTCCTAAAATAATTGCCCTTACTTCTACCATTTCAGGTGAAGGAAAAACTTTTGTGGCAATTAATCTTGGAGGTATCATTGCATTTTCAGGCAAAAAAGTAATCATCCTGGATTTGGATATGCGTAAGCCCAAGATACATATTGGTTTTAATGCTCAGAATTCAAAGGGTATGAGTACACTGCTTATTAACAAAGATTCTATACAGGATTCCATTCAACACAGCAGTTTAGAAGGACTTGATTTTATTACTGCAGGACCTATTCCTCCAAATCCATCAGAACTTATCATTAGTCCAAAAATGGAAGAAATACTTGAAACTTTGAAAAAGACCTATGATATAATAATAGTAGATAATCCTCCGGTGGGCTTGGTAAGTGATGGTATTGCGATGATCCAAAAAGCCGATTATCCTATTTATATTTTCCGTGCAGATTATTCAAAACGTAATTTTATTCAGATCGTAGATCGATTATATAACGAAAGCAATATTAAACATCTATCTGTCATACTTAATGGTGTCGATGTTGAACGAAAAAGTTACGGGTATAATTACGGATACGGCTATGGTTATGGATATGGATATGGTTACGGATATTATGATGATAATTCTAAAAAGAGTAAAAAAGAATCTGAATAAAAATTTTATATGGAAGTTTTAGCTACAGGAATTGCAGACCTTTTGATTATTCAGCCGAAAGTTTTCGAAGACAACCGCGGATATTTTTTTGAATCATATAATAAAAAAGCATTTGAAAAAAACGGTATCAATGCGAATTTTGTTCAGGATAACCAATCTTTATCCCAAAAAGGCATTTTACGAGGATTACACTTCCAGGCTCCGCCACATGCGCAGGGAAAGCTTGTCAGCGTTACCAAAGGATCTGTATTAGATATTGCCGTTGATATAAGAAAAGGTTCTTCTACTTACGGAAAATATTTTTCTATCGAGCTGAACGAAAGAAATAAAACTATGTTATGGATACCGGAAGGCTTTGCCCACGGATTTTTAACCATTGAAGATCAAACGATCTTCACATATAAGTGTACTAATTTTTACAATAAAGAATCGGAAGGATCCATTATATGGAATGATCCTGAGATTGGAATAGATTGGGGAGTTACTGATCCTGTGCTTTCAGAAAAAGATAAGATCGGTGTACGTTTGAATGAATTTAAAACTCCGTTTTAATTTCAATAATGGCCCAACTTTTTAATATTAATAATGTATCATGAAATAATATGGATGCCAAACTCTATTTGATCTTAGTATATATATCTTATTTCATAAGTACTGTTATTTTATCATTTCTGATAAATGGTTTGTTCTTAAAATTTGCAACCACACTGGGAATACGAAATGCAAATGAAACAATTATCAGGTGGAGTCCTAAATCTAAACCTTCTTTAGGAGGTATTTCATTTTACATTATTTTTCTTATTTCTATAGCAAGTTACCCCATATTTTTTGAGCAATCCAGAGTTCTTTTCAGTAAACCTTTATTAGGTATACTGGCAGCCTGTACACTCGCTTTTTTAATGGGTTTATCAGATGATGCATATAACACTAAGCCTCTTCTTAAGTTCATTATACAGGTTTGTTGCGCTCTGATACTTATTTCAACTGGCACTTATATTTCCATATTTTCAAATGCATTCGTTAATTATGCCATTACGCTTTTCTGGGTTGTTGGCCTTATGAATTCAATCAATATGCTGGATAACATGGACGGTATAACAACTCTTGTTTCAATTACAATAATTCTGAGTGCATTGTTTATTCTATATCTGAACAACGATAACTACAGTATTCATATTCTTTTATTAATAGGCGTTCTGGCAGCGCTGATCGGATTTCTATTCTTTAACTGGCATCCATCGAAAATGTTTATGGGAGATACTGGTAGTCAGTTCCTGGGATTATTTTTAGCTGCAATGGGTATAATCTATTTCTGGAATACACCCGATGTGCATGGAAAACTCATTCAATCCAAGCAGTTTTTTGTTACAATCCTAACCTTTGCAATTCCGATAATAGACACCACTACGGTTACTATTAATCGACTTCTTAAGGGTAAATCCCCATTTGTTGGAGGAAAAGATCATACTACCCACAGTTTGTTCTTCATGGGACTAACTGAAAAAAGAATAGCGCTTCTCTACCTGGGAATTTGCTTTGTCTCAATGTTTTTCAATTTACTTATTATAAAATACATCGAAGATTGGGGATATCTTCATATTATTCTGTTTTCTATTTATTATTCGGCTTTATTCTGGTTCCTCTACGCTCCTGCCCGTAAACACAACCGTTAACATGTTTAAGCAGAAGATTATTACCGCAATTAATAAAATTTCAGCGTTAAAAAAATTCTGGATTGCATTCGTTTGCGTAATTGTATTACTGAGTACTCTCAAACTCTTTACTTACTCCGTTTCTGATTCGATCACGGATTCAGATTATGATGACTATTTTAATGCAAGCTATAAGGTATTTAATATCCGGATTCCGAAAAACCTGAATTTTGCAGGTGAAAAGGTTCCTATAAATGATTTCACCATTCGTGAAGCAATGGAAAAGGAGCTTATAATAAATACTTATTGGCAATCGCAGTCCCTAATGCTGCATAAAAGAGCCAACCGCTGGTTCCCTGTCATAGAACCAATTCTGAAACAAAACGATATCCCTGAAGATTTTAAATACATAGCACTGATCGAAAGCCAGCTTTCAAATGTAGTTTCACCGCAGGGGGCAACAGGTTTCTGGCAATTGGTTGAGCCGACTGCTTTAGGGTACGGATTGATCATCAATGAAGAAGTTGATGAACGCTATGATGTTGTTAAATCAACTCAGGCAGCATGTAAATATTTCAAAGAATCTTATAAAATATTTAATAACTGGACACTTGTGGCGGCATCATACAATCGAGGGATGGGTGGAATACAGGCAGCACTCGACAAACAAAAGGTAAATAATTATTATGACCTTTTACTTACAGAAGAAACTGCCCGGTACCTTTTCCGCATCCTTGCAATGAAGGAAATAATATCACGTCCAAAAGTTTATGGTTTCATCCTGCGTAAAAAAGATCTTTACCCACAGATCGCTACAAAAAAAATAACTGTAGATAGTACAATAAATGATCTTGCGGTATTTGCTATTTCCCAGAAGATAAATTATAAGATACTTAAAACCCTGAACCCATGGCTTCGTTTGAACACCTTAACTAATCCTGAAAAGAAAAAATACATCATTGAAGTTCCTAAAGGTTCCATAAACATTTACGATATTGAAGGAAATTACGAGGGCAGTAATGTACATACACCGAAAGATTCAATCAATCTTTTTCTTCCGAAAGATGTTTCTGTAGATTCTATAAACAATACTGAAAAGCCAAAGGAATAAAATTCCCTGATTTTTTCAAATAAATTAACAGAACATTTATAAAGACAATTAAGCCTGTAAAGCCAGCAAATTCGAGCCCTTTATGTTGTTTCCCAAATCATTGTTTCGTATCTTTGTACCTTCCTGTTTTAAAGGGAGATTTTAAATGTTTTTATTTTTTAAGGATATAAATGCCTAACGATAATTTAAGTGAAAGTGAATACCTCGAGGTAATCGGAGCACGTGTTCACAATCTCAAAAATATAGATGTAACGATTCCTAGAAACAAGCTTGTTGTTATAACAGGTTTGAGCGGCAGCGGTAAATCCTCTCTTGCATTTGATACAATCTATGCGGAAGGGCAAAGACGCTATATAGAAAGCTTCTCTGCTTATGCTCGCCAGTTTCTTGGAAGCATGGAGAGGCCGGATGTTGATAAGATCACCGGATTAAGTCCGGTTATTTCCATAGAGCAAAAAACGGTTAACAAAAACCCTCGTTCTACTGTAGGCACTATCACCGAGATCTACGATTTTTTAAGGCTGCTCTACGCCCGCGCTTCAGACGCATTCAGTTATGTAACCGGAGAAAAGATGGTTCGTTATTCCGATGAACAGATCCTCAATCTGATACTGGAAAATTTTGACGGGCAAAAAGTATTGATCCTTGCTCCGATAGTTAAAGGCCGAAAAGGACATTACCGTGAATTATTCGAGCAGATCAAAAAATGGGGATATCTCCGTGCCCGGGTTGATGGCGAAGTAATAGAACTTACAAAACGGATTCAGCTCGACAGGTACAAAGTACATGATATTGAGATCGTGATCGACCGTTTACAGGTAAACGCAGAATCACGTCAGCGTATAAATGAATCACTTCAGCTGGCCATGAAGCAAGGCAAAGGAATTATAATGGTTCAGCCCTTTGAGTCCGGTTCCCTCGCTGATAAATATGGAAAAGTAAGTTACTTCAGCCGGCATTTAATGTGTCCGACCTCTGGAATTTCTTATGATGAACCCCAGCCAAATCTTTTTTCGTTTAATTCGCCATATGGCGCCTGCCCTAAATGCAATGGTTTAGGAGTTGTTTCGGAAATAGATATAAATAAGATCATTCCTAATAATAAATCAACTATCAGAAAAGGAGCTATTGCACCATTAGGACCATATAAAGGAACCTGGATCTTCAAGCAGCTGGAAGCAATAGGTGAAAAATATGGATTCACATTAGATTCAGCAATTGAGGATATTTCCGATGAAGCCATCAATACCATTTTGTTCGGATCGGACGAGATGTTTAAGATCAGGCAGCATAGCGATAGTTCTGCCACGAGCTATAGCGTTGCTTTTGAAGGAATAGCCAATTTTATTTCGAAACAGAATGATGAACAAAGCTCTCCTACCATAGAAAAATGGATCCAGGGTTTTATGAATAAAGTTGATTGCCCTACTTGTCACGGTACCCGTTTAAAGAAAGAGGCTTTACAATTCAAGATTGATGGGAAAAACATTTCAGAGCTTGCTCAGCTTGGGATAATTGAACTTCGCGACTGGTTTAAGAATATTGAAAAACGGATCGACAATAAACAAAACTTAATTGCAAAAGAGGTTTTAAAAGAGATCAGGTCACGAATCGATTTTTTACTTGATGTAGGATTGGATTATCTTTCACTTAACAGGAGTTCACGCACATTATCGGGTGGAGAAGCTCAAAGGATAAGACTGGCAACTCAAATAGGATCTCAGCTGGTAGGTGTACTTTATATTCTGGACGAACCTAGTATTGGTCTGCATCAAAGAGATAATTTCAGGTTAATAAACGCGCTTAAAAATCTTAGAGAAATCGGAAACTCTGTACTTGTTGTTGAGCACGATAAAGAAATGATTCTTGCAGCGGATCATGTACTTGACATTGGTCCTGCTGCCGGAATACATGGTGGACAAGTTATTGCACAGGGAACCCCAAAAGAGATCCTTAAATTCCATACTCTTACAGCTGATTATATTAATGGTGTAAAAGAAATAAAGATCCCGTCCGTTCGCAGAAAAGGAACTGGTAAATCACTTTTTTTAAGAGGTGCAACCGGGAATAATTTAAAGAATGTATCAGTCGAACTTCCATTAGGGAAACTGATCTGCGTCACCGGAGTATCAGGAAGCGGGAAATCAACCCTCATCAATGAAACCCTATATCCTATCCTTAACAAACATTTCTATCGCTCGGAAAAAAAACCGATGCCTTATAAATCCATTACAGGCCTGGAACATATTGACAAAGTCATTGATATTGACCAGTCACCGATTGGACGCACTCCACGAAGTAATCCGGCAACATACACCAATGTCTTCTCAGACATAAGAAATCTTTTTGCTGAGATACCTGAAGCCAAAATAAGAGGATATAAAGCTGGTCGTTTTTCTTTTAATGTAAAGGGAGGAAGATGTGAAACTTGCCAGGGAGCCGGATTACGAACAATTGAAATGAATTTTTTACCGGATGTATATGTTAACTGTGAAGCCTGTAATGGTAAACGTTATAATAAAGAAACGCTTGAAATAAGATTTAAAGGAAAATCGATTAGTGATGTTCTCAATATGACGATTGATAATGCAGTAGAATTCTTTTCAAGCATTCCCAATATTATTCAGAAGATCCGAACGCTGCATGATGTAGGTTTGGGTTACATTACCCTTGGACAACAAAGCACTACCCTTTCTGGTGGAGAAGCACAAAGAGTTAAACTTGCTACGGAATTATCTAAAAGAGATACAGGAAATACTTTTTATATTCTTGATGAACCTACAACAGGATTACACTTTGAGGATATCAGAATTTTACTTGAAGTGCTCGACAAGCTCGTTAATAGTGGAAATACAGTTCTGGTTATTGAACATAATATGGACATAATTAAAGTGGCTGATCATATAATTGATCTTGGTCCCGAAGGCGGCAGCGGTGGAGGAAGAATACTTTGTGAAGGAACTCCGGAAGAAATTATAAAGAATAAAGAAAGTTTCACAGCGAAGTTTCTCAAAGATGAATTGAGATCAACCAAAAAATCCTAAAAACCAACAGAGAGGTCTCATAAGAATTATTACTTAAATTCGCAGCTTAGTAATGTGGTGGCGACTAAATAAATACTGATAATGACAAATCAAGACGAAGATAAAATACGTAAGGCATTTGCCAATAAGGATTGGAATGATATCAAAGCAACTGATTCATGGCAGATCTTTAAGATCATGAGTGAATTTGTTGAAGGCTTCGAGAAAATGAGTCGGATCGGGCCATGTGTTTCAATTTTCGGATCAGCCAGAACCAAACCGGAAAATCCTTATTATAAACTTGCCGAACAAATAGCTTTTAAACTTACCCGCGAAGGTTACGGAGTTATATCAGGAGGCGGTCCGGGAATTATGGAAGCGGCCAACAAAGGAGCAAAAGCTGGCGGTGGAAAATCGGTGGGATTGAACATTGTCTTACCTTTTGAACAATCTTCTAATCCTTTTGTAGACAATGATAAGAACATTAATTTTGATTATTTCTTTGTGAGAAAAACTATTTTTCTAAAATATTCACAAGGGTTTATTGCTATGCCGGGTGGATTCGGAACCCTGGATGAACTTTTTGAAGCGATCACATTAATTCAAACAAACAAAGTTGCTCATTTTCCCATTGTGTTGATAGGTAAAAGATATTGGGAAGGCTTACTAAGCTGGGTTAGAGACACAATGCTTTTACAAGAGCACAATATCAGCGAAAAAGATCTTGAACTATTTCACATAGTTGATGAAGCTGATGAAGCTGTCGCGATTATTACTGAATTCTATTCGAAATACTTATTAAAACCAAACTTTTAAATTTCAGAAACATCAGCTGCATGATCATTTACTGAATACAAATATTTTTTTTACATCCCACAAAACACCTGATTCAACAGTCTTTCAAGAGATAATTGCTTCAGGTGTTTTTTCATTTTAATAAAATCCTCCCTTCAAGGTTATTAACAAACAACTGTTTGTAATTACAAATACGCCCCCTTCCGAAACATCTTTAAATTAGAATAGTTTTGTTTCAACATGGATATTGAGATAATGAGAGTTTGTGCAGTTCAATAAATGCTACCGATTATTTTACATTTAAATAAAGTAACATGATAAAAAAAATCTTACTCTCATACTTTTCGCTGTTTATATCTTTTATTACCATAACTGCGCAAACAGCTCCAAAACAAAAACAACTTCCATCCGTAGCTCTTGGTCTTGGAATTCTTTCCTTTAACGGTGATGTTGGTAACGGGGTTAATCTGAGTTCATTCAGCAGAATAAGAGGAGGATACAACCTGGTTATCGAACAACGTGTCGGTAAATATATTGGAGTATCGCTCAACGGTTTGTATGGTACCCTTGCTGACAGCGATAACATAAAGAACAGCAACAGGAATTTCGAAACAAAAATAATTCAAGGTGATCTTAATCTTGTTATTCATTTTGATAATGACCTTGTTTTCAAAAGATCAAGTGCATTTGCTCCGTATTTATCTGCCGGAGTTGGATACCTGATGTTTGATCCCTACGGAGACATGGTAGATAAGAACGGTAAAAAATATAACTATTGGTCAGATGGAACGATCCGTGATCTTTCTGAGACAGATACCAACTCTACTTCCGCTAAAATTATTCAGCGGGATTATAAATACGAAACACAGCTGAAGGATTCAACGGTTAATTATACCAGAAGTACTATTTCAATTCCGCTTACACTGGGCTTTAATCTTAAACTGTCTGACAATATAGGAATCAACCTGGCTGCAACGTACAACCTAACAATGTCTGATTATTTAGATAATTACAAAGTGGGAGGAAATGATAATTATCTCTTTGCTCATGTTGCTTTGAAATATAGTTTCGGCAAGCCTTACGATGACAGTCCTCAAATGTATCAGTCTGTGGATTTTTCATCACTTGAAAAACTTGATACCGATAACGATGGTGTTAATGATAATGATGACCGTTGTCCGGGAACTCCAAAAGATGTGAAGGTGAGTAATCGCGGTTGTCCTTTAGATGATGATGAGGATGGTGTTCCGGATTATCGTGATAAAGAACCAAAAACAGTAACAGGAGCTCTTGTTGATGAGAATGGAGTTACAGTAACTGATAAAGCAATAGCAGACAAACAGGCTCAATGGGATTCTCTCGCAACCGAAAGAAGTGAATTGTTCAATGAAAACCCAAGCCTTGCTTATCTTAAAAGTGTTGATGAAAAAGCAGCTGAACTAAGAAAGGCTAATCCGAATGCAGCGGCTTACAGTAAGATCCCAGCTGCTTTGAAGCCGGCAGATAAAAATAATGACGGTTATATTTCTTCAGAAGAGATTGCTATGGCAATTGACTCATTCTTTGAAGGAGAATCAGCATTCACTGTTGAAAGATTGAATGACCTTATAGATTATTTCTTTGAACAATAAATTAATCAGAAACTAATACAATAAACATATGTTAAAATACGGAGCACTTTTATTCAACACGATCGCATTGTTGATTTATCAGTTTTTCTTTGCTGATACTGTATCTATTACACAAAAGATACCTTCAAGTGCGAAACCTGAAACAGAGTTTACTGTAGAATTAACAATTAGCAAAGGGGCTACCAGCGGATTTGCAAAACTTCAGCAGGATCTGCCAGAAGGCTTTACTGCGGTTCAGGATGATAATAACGGGGCATCTTTTACTTTCAGTAATCAGGCAGTTAAATTTATCTGGATGTCTCTTCCAAGTGATAAAGAGTTCAAGATAAAGTACAAAGTAAAAGTAGCTGCAGGTGTTAGCGGGGATAAAATATTAGGAGGCAAATTCTCTTACGTTGTGGATAATGTAAAACAATCAGTTGACATTACTCCTGCAACAATTAATATTGAAGGAGCTACTCCAGTGGCTACAAATACAACCACTCCAACCACCACTGATAATGCAAATACAAATACTACCACAACAACAGACAATGCAGCCACTGCAACAGTGCCTGCAACAACAACAGCTAATGAACCCTCTCCTATTACCTGCGTTCGTAAAGCCCCTGAAAATGTTACAGGTGATTTTACTGTAGATATTACTATAAACAAAGGAAACATCAGTGGATTTGCTAAATTACTTGAAACCCTGCCGGCAGGATTCACTGCAACCCAAGGTGAATTACAGGGTGCATCTTTTAGTTTTAATGAAAGTGAGGGAAAAGTAAAATTTGTTTGGGTATCAATGCCTGCAATGTCTGAGTTCAAGATCAGCTATAAAGTAAAAGTTCCTGCAGGTGTTAGCGGTTCAAAAACACTCGATGGAGTATTTTCTTATATAGAGAACGATGAAACTAAGAAATATACAATTACACCAACAACGGTTAATTTCGGTGGAGCAATTGCTGATAACTCAACAACTACTACTACACCTGTAGATAACACAACTAAAACACCTGTAACTTCTGATCAAACCAACAACACAACTACAACAACAAATAACAGTACTACCAACACTGAAGTTGTTAAAACAACGCCTAAAACAACTGAACCTGTCTCAAGCAATACAGATAACTCGACAAAAAACCTGTCAGCGAATAATATTCCGGCTCCTCAGGGAAATGTAAATTACAAAGTTCAGATCGCAGCATTAAAAAACCCGGTAAATGCAGATCAATTAGCTGCACGTTTTAATATCAATCAGCGTGTTGACCAGGAAATGTCTGAAGGATTTACGAAATATCTAGTTGGTTCTCATCCTGAGTATAAATCCGCAAGAGATGCTCGCGAAAATGTTAAATCAAAAGGTGTGAATGACGCTTTTGTTACCGCATACAATAGCGGAAAGCGCATAACAGTGCAGGAAGCATTAATGATCACAAGTCAGAAGTGGTATAGATAGTGTTTCGTAGATTAAACCCTCGCTCAATTTAACATCAGGATTATGTTAAATTGAGTTTTTTGTTATATTTGTGTATAATGGTAAAAAGATTTAAGATTATTACATTTTTATTACTATTGGGCTACTCCAGCTTTGCAGATTAGGTACAGGAATGTTTTCTTTTTACGGAGATTTGAATCATAAAAAATTTCAAAATCCATCAGTTAGTCGATTAGCATATGAACTGATCGTATCTCAACGATTCAACGATTACCTCCAGTTTAATTTTTATGTGTTATTCGGCCAGTTAGGAGCCAATGAACGAATGGTTGGTGATGGCAGAAATCTTAATTTTAATTCACATATACGTGCTGGGGGGGTTAATCTCCAGTACGATTTCGGCAATTTTTTGCCTAAAGACAGATGGGCGAGCCCATATATCACACTTGGGATCGAATCATTCGAATTTCTTTCCAAAACAGATTTGATCAACCAGGATGGTTACAGATACAACTATTGGTCCGATGGTACTATACGCAACTTACCGGAAAATGATCTTAATGCTGCAAATGCAATAGAAATTCAAAGAGATTACACTTATGAAACTGATATCAGAACTCAGAACGCTGATGGCTTTGGAAAATATGCAGAACGTTCATGGGCTGTTCCGGTAGGTGCAGGTGCTATTATGAAAATCAATGATTACTGGACTTTCCGTATAGGTGCAACAATGCATTTTACATTTACAGATTACATTGATGGTGTAACTGCTAAAAGTAAAGGCAACAGAACAGGAAACAGTCAGAATGATAATTTCATGATGAGTTCCTTTTCTCTTCATTATAACCTTGGAACAAAAAAGAAAAGTGAAGAAGCTCTTGAAGAAGAGAGTTTCAATGATGTTGATTTTTTTGCTCTTGATCTTGAAGACTTTGATAAAGACGGGGTTCCTGACACTAAGGATTCCTGCCAGGGAACGCCTGCAGGAACGCCTGTTGATGCATTTGGCTGCCCGTTGGATGAAGATGGAGATGGTGTACCTGATAATTCTGATGATGAACCTTCCACTCCTAAAGGTGTGCTTGTTGATATCCGTGGGGTAACATTAAATGATTCAACTATCGCTTACCAATACAGCGTATTTTCTGATTCCACGGGAATGTATGCTAAAGTAGAACATCATGATCATAATGGTAATGTTTTTAAGAACCCGGCTTTACAAAAAGAATATACAGTTGAATTGGGAACCTTTAAAAAAGGCCTGCCCCCCGAATTAATGACTAAGTTTCTAAGTATTAATGATATTTCCAGTACTCAGCTCGATGATTCTACCACTATATACACTGCAGGAAAATTCCCTGATCTTTTATCAGCAGAAAAAAGAAAACAGGAGCTTGTTAATCAAGGGTTAACTGAATCTAAAGTTGTATATAAACAGAATGGTAAATTCTATGATGCTCCAAAATATGGATCCAATAATACTTCTCTTGCAGTAAACGGAGGCAACAATAACAATAACAATAACAATAACAATAACAATAACAATAACAATAACAATAACACCAATAATAACAATAATAACAATAATAACAATACTAATACTAACAATAACCATAACAGCAATACCAGCACTTCCAACCCTATCACAAATAATTCTAGTAACAAAAATGCCGGGAATAATTCCAATAGCTCAAATACTTCTTCCAATCCTGAAATTGATCAAAGCGGGATTGTCCTTCGCGTACAATTAGGTGCTTATCGTAATCGTTTATCTAAAAAAGTATTTAAAGATATTACTGATCTTATTGAAATTAAAACAGAAGACGGTTTGTTTAAGTACCTGACCGGATCATTTACAAATTTCGATGCCGCAGCGAAACACAAAGTTGAAATGATCTTAAAAGGTTATAACGGTGCTTTTATTGCAGCTTACAAAGACGGAAAGAGAATATCGCTTGCAGAAGCCGGAGCGACCATGCCTAAAAAAGGTGAAAGTCCTGAAGTTTCAGACAGCAGCGCTATGAATGGAGCTAACAAAAACCTTGTAATTTTTAAAGTACAGGTTGGTGCTTTTAAGAACGAACCTCCTGCTGAAAAACAAGCTCAATTTGCCAAAGTTAAAGGTATAACCAAAGAAGTAACAGCTGCAGGTCTAAATCGCTATGTTGCCGGTGGTTTTAATGATTATAAATCAGCGGAAGCATATAAAGCGGAGCTAGTTAAAAACGGTATAACCGATGCCTTTGTTATTGCATTTTTCAATGGTGAATATATTACAATTCAGGAAGCCATCGAGCTTGCTAAATAAATGTGATTACTGGCATTATCTTTGTAAAATTTCTGTGCTAAAAATCTACAAATGAAAACAATTCTAAACTTTGCATTAACGTCTTGCGGTATTGTTCTTTGTTTAGGTCTTAACGCTCAGACTTCAACCAAAACTACCACAAATGAAACTCAGGTAACTGGAACAAACGCTCCAACTGGAACAACCACTTCGACTGCTCCACCAACTGAAATTAAACAGGAGCCTGTAAAACAGGAAGAAAAAAAATCCACCAAAACCTCTGAGATCAAAGCTGCATCAGGCAATTCAAATTCTTCCAAATCTGATTCAAAAACTGATGCTCCCGCTGGAACTCAAAAAATGGCGATAACGGAACAAGGAGTTGACAAATCAAAGAAAAAACAAAAATCTACACAAAAAACTAATCCACCAACTCCTGCTCCTGCAGCAGAAAAGTAAAGGCCCGAAAGGGCTTTTTTTAGGTATTGTTTGAAATCTATGCCACCCATAATATCGTAAATAAAGAAAAACACTGATGAAAAAACTATTTCTGATATTATATGTTATATCATTTAACTCAGGATTCATTTCCTGTGCGCAAAAAAAAACAGAGCATACCGATAAGGATCAGTCGCTTGACGAAACTATAAAAAACACACAAAATATGGATACAGCAACCTTTGGAGCCGGATGTTTTTGGTGCGTAGAAGCACAATTTCAATTATTGGATGGTGTAATTTCAGTTCAATCTGGTTATTCAGGCGGTACCGTTAAAAATCCTGAATATAAAGAAGTTTGTAACGGGACAACCGGACATGCTGAAGTTGTGCAGATAGTATTTGACGAAACAAAAATATCATACGATGAAATGCTTGCCGCTTTTTGGCAAACACATGACCCTACACAGCTAAACCGCCAGGGAAATGATATTGGGACACAATACCGCTCAGTAATATTCTATCATAATGAGAAACAAAAAGAGCTTGCTGAAAAATATAAGAAGGAACTTAATGAATCAGGTGCATGGGATAAACCGGTTGTTACTGAGATAAGTCCAATCATCAATTTTTATAAAGCAGAAGAACATCATCAGAACTATTATAATGAGAATGGCGATCAACCGTATTGCAGCTATGTTATTCAACCTAAAGTAGAGAAGTTCCGAAAAGTCTTTAAAGAAAAGCTTAAACATTAAACATTAAAAAAAAAACACCAATAGAAAATCTAATGGTGTTTTTTTATTAGAGTTAATTTATTTGCTCGGATGAGCAAACTCTTTAAATTGTGAAATTGAGTTGATGCTGTAAGATTTAGCAATGTGCTGTATAATCGCAACTACAATAAATACAGCCAGAATCGCTTTCATAATTTTACCTTTCCTTTCGTTTAATTAATTACTCTTACACAAAGTTAAATTATTAAACTCCGGTATTACCGTGAATTCGGTGAAAGGATCAATTCTATTGCTTAAGAACTACTCTTCTATTTTATTTGTCGTGGCATAACCGCGCCATTTCGCAATAACCGCCTGCATATCATCAGGAAGTTCTGAATCGAAATTCATGTACTTACCACTGATCGGATGATTAAATCCTAGTGATTTGGCATGAAGGGCATGCCTCGGCATTAGCTCAAAACAATTTTCTACGAACTGCTTATATTTAGCAAAGGTAGTTCCTTTAAGGATCCTGTCACCCCCGTAAGTATCATCATTAAAAAGTGAATGACCAATATGCTGCATATGAGCCCTGATCTGATGAGTACGACCCGTTTCTAACTTACATTCAATTAATGAAACATATCCGAATCGTTCAAGGACTTTGTAATGAGTAACAGCATGCTTTCCATATTCACTATCCTCAGGAAATACATCCATTAGCTTCCTGTCTTTTAAATGCCTGCCGATGTTTCCTACCACTGTTCCATTCTCTTCCTGAAAATCACCCCATACAAGCGCTATATATTTACGATCCATATTGCGATCAAAAAAATCTTTGGCTAAGCGGGTCATGGCAAGTTCACTCTTTGCGACAACCATTATTCCGCTGGTGTTTTTATCGAGTCTATGAACGAGACCCGGCCTTAAGTTTGGAGTGACCTTACTTTCAGAAAGATCTTCCGTTTCAGGAACTTTACTAATCGGTAAATTCTGAAAGTGATATACAAGCGCATTCACCAGCGTACCCTTATAATTTCCGTAACCTGGATGTACTACCATTCCGGGCTTTTTATTAATGATTATAAGCGCGTCATCTTCATATACAATATCGATTGGAATATTCTGAGGGATGAGTTCTATTTCTCTTGGAGGATGAGAAAAAACGACTGTAATAACATCATGAGGTTTTACCTTGTAATTTGATTTAACAGGCTTGTCATTTACCAGAATATTCCCATTTTCAGCAGCCTGCTGGATCTTACTACGGGTGGCATGTTCAATTCTGTTCATCAGAAATTTATCGATCCTGAGAAGAGATTGTCCTTTATCGGTGGTTATTTTAAAATGCTCAAAGAGACCTTGTTCCTCTTCTTCCTGCTCATCCTGCAAATCTGGTTCTTCGTTCATATTAGTTGGAACTTAAATAATTATTAAAACCCGACTCTTCAGGTTATCTTGATATAATGAATTTATTTACGGATACGGAACTTCCTGAGGCTATCCTTATGAAATATACTCCACTTGAAAGTTCGGAGATATCTATTGGCTCTGAGACTCCGGTAATATTTGAAAGTATTGTTCTTCCTGAGATATCCATAATAGAATACGAAAGGCGTGTTTGCAGGCTCTGATCTGATCTTAGATACAATTGGTAATTTGCCGGGTTTGGATAAACCGTGAATAGTCCATCTTTGCTTAAGGAAGGTTCTGCTATTCCTATAACCTCTGAACCCGCACCCAAAACAGGCCTGATCATTAAAGTACCGGTCGTTGACATATTCATCCATGAACCATTTGTATTCTGATAAGAATATGTTCTTGTATTTATATTCTTATCTAAACCAATATTCAGAGGTTGATTAGTATTCTGATCAAGCCCTACAAAGAAGGTGGTTCCGGCTGATAAATAAACAGGTGCATCAAAACAATATCTTGTAAAACGGTCGTGACCACTTTGATTATACTTAGGAGTATCTAATGTGGGATTGAGGTATATTACCGGACCGGGACTTCCTCCTGTGCTTCCCCATACTTTTAATGTAAACGTAAACGTTGATGCATTAAGCCAGGTAGGATTAAAATATATGTCAACGCATTGCAATGTATCCGCTACATTCAATGTGAATTTTTCGGCAATTTGGGCATGTAAAGCACCAGACAATCCATAAGACGCTTCAGCAGAACCATCGTCATAAGAAAAATAATTATCGAATCTCTGCTTGTGCACGACTGTATCATTGTTAGAGAAATCATTATCCGGTGAAGAATACAACCAGGATTTTATTGAATATTCTGTTTTTTCGGTTAGGGCAGGGATAACATAATTGACCGGAGGCTTTGAAGAACTGATGGTTGTGTCATAGCCGATTATATCAAATGGTTCGTAATTGATCGCTCCTCCTGAATAAACAGGACCGACAGGTAAATTATTCTCGGAGATCTGATATCCAAAACCTCCATAACTTGGAGCTGTATTGTTATTCCTAATCGTGGCGGAATATCTGGATTTCATTAAAGAAGTACTGTACTGCCTCCATGGAACTGCGGTATATGTATTTAACAGGGATGGTGTATCGTAAACAAAAGTAACATCCTTAAATACTGTGTCCGCGAAGTTTCGTCCCTTATCAAGATAAACATAATCAATATTCCATTGATCTCCATTGCCGCTTAAAGTGGCCCAGTTTGTAAAACGAAACTGAAATCCGGATTTAAGAAAAGCAGGATTTGTAATATGAATCATTACCAACTTCCAGATCGAATCTGTCGAAGAAGAATTAACACCTCTTTTGGCCCATACATGATGCCAGGCTCCGGTTAGAGGAGCTTTAAATTCAAGAATAATAGAATCTGCAGGATCCGGGAAATTACCTCTGCCCTGCGCCTGGTAAAAAAAACTAAAGTATACAGATGTATCAGTCGGAAAATTAAGATCTATAGGTTTTGACGTTAAAGTATCTGCCTTTCCGGATGATGATGATGATGCAAAAAAATTATAGGGATAGCCACCGGCATTTACACCATCAAAGGTTGCCACTCCAATTGTAGGTGGAGAGATGGGCATTGAACGATTAATAAAAACATAATCATTTAACCATTTGTTTGAATCAGGATAAGGGCCTTCATAACTGAAATCATCAAGAAAACCATTTATTCCTCAGAGCTGATGAAATGATCATCAGAAAAAAGAAAAGTACTTTTTTATTAATCATATTCAGAATCCTCATTTTTCGTTGTAGTTGTATCCGGATCTGCAATTTTATTTTTATCAGCAGATAAAAAGATATCGATGGCAGAACCAAGATTAATATTATTTTCCTTACCACAGGAAGGCGATTGCCTGTAAACCCTGGACAACAAAGAGTCTTTTGGATTATCAAAAGTAACAGAACCTAAGCTCAAGGAATTTTCAGCAATCCTCGCTACAGCCTCTTTTCTTGTTAAACCTTGTAAACAAGGAACTCCAACTTCTTCATCACTCAGTCCTTTACCTACAACAAGATCGACAACAGTACCTTTTTCAATAGGTTCTCCAGCACTAATCCTTTTCCCTTTTACCAATTGTTCTAAAATGCAATTAGCACACTGATCCGCGACAAATTTAGTTTTACCCAATTTTAATCCGTAAGCTGTGATCATAGAAATTGCCTGACGTAATGAACGATCCACAAGTTTTGGCATCTGAATCCTTGGAGGCAAAATAGAAGTTACATATAAAAAAATTATCCTATTTTCTTTTACTGATGCACCCGGTTCAGGTTCCTGCTTTACAACTGTACCTTTATCAGCCTTAACATCATAGATCGAATCTATCACGAGATAACGAACATTTTTATCGCTTACAAATTTATCGAGATCCGCAAGTTTTACATTTTTAAAATCAGGGACCGGAATGGATTCTCCATGTTTAGTTGAAGATCTGAGCCAGGACATCAATACAGAAAATAAAATGAAAACTGCAATCAGATAAACTGCAAAATTTATTAAAAAAGTTCTGCTTTTAAAAAAATGTAAAACCCCTTTGAACATAGATATATTTAACCGAAAATTAGATTACGAATGTACGACTTTTATAGGAATAGAGAAAGTCTTTCAGATTAGGATAACATAATAAAACTAAGGAATAGCAAGGAAGGCAACCTTTCCTAAATCATGCGTCTACGTAATTCCCGATCTATTTACTCAAATTGTATATTTGAATAAATATTATTTAACCATTACTTGCTGTTTTTTAAAACCAAAGTCAAGGATCCTGTCTATAAAATCATAAGGCTTGTAACCATTGATGGCTGTCTGATGGAAGATACATGTTGCAGGAGTCATGCCAGGCAAGGAATTTACTTCAATAAATATAACCTCAACTTTTTCGGGATTATAGATTCGGACAAACGCATCTATCCGGCAATATCCATTCACATTTAAAACTTTGGCTGCAGCGCCAAGTGTGTATTTTACCTGTTCAGAGATCTTCTGGCGAACAGCGGGATCAGGTGAATACCTTGCAGGAGTTATATTCTGACCTTGCCCGGCCAGGAACTTTTCTTCTAATGATAAAACCTCTCCTTCACTTAATGCTTCAGATGCTTCAAAAACTTCATAAACAACATTACCATTCTGGTCATATTTTGTAAGCATTCCACCAGTTATCTCCAGGAAATGAACAGCCTCTTTTTTACTAATCAGTTCTTCTACAAGTATAATACGTTTCTGAGGAAACTCTTCTTTATCTTTTATGTGTAATAACTCTGCAGCCTGTTTATTCAGCTCTTCCTCTTTTCTGAAAATCAATGTCGCGAAAGCTTCGAACTCTTCCGCAGTTTTCACCTTACGTACAGCTGAACTGCACCCGTCATCAACAGGCTTCGCAATAAAAGGATATTTGATCTTTTCTTTGATGGTGTTCAGAATGCTCACTTTATCTTTTATCCATTCTTCTTCTGTAACCAAAAGGTGACCTGCTACCAGAAAGCCATTCTCACTCAGCAATTCATTTGTTTTGTATTTATCAATTGTGATCTGAGAGCTTTCTACACCGGAGCCGTTATAAGGCAAACCTATCTTTTCCAGTTTGGCCTGAACTGCTCCATCCTCACCCGGACGACCATGCAACGCAATAAACACACATTCTACAGTCTTTGCCAGATCATCATAAGATAACAACTTAGGCTTTGCCAGATTTTCAGGACTTGAATATTTAGCTGTAATATCAGAGCATTCAGAAATTATTTGTTGAACTACTTCGTGAACTTTATAATTTGAGATCTTTTCTTTAATATCATCAGCATTATCTTTCAATAGTACATTTATCGGGATCTGATATAATATATGTTCTTCCGCGCTGCCGGTAAGGAAAACAGGGATGGGTTCATACTTGGACGAAGAAGCAAGCTTTTCATAAATGTTTCTCCCGCTTTCAACAGAAATATGTCTTTCAGAAGAGTAACCTCCAAGCACTACAGCAACTTTTATTTTCTTTGTTTCAGCAGCTTTATCCTTGGCAATGTTTTCATCAAGAAGCCTTAATAAATGGTCGAAAGTGCCGTTATTACTATTCCCTTTGATACGCTGTGCTAAAGATGTTCTTATTATATATGTTAAGAATTGTGAAGGATTCAGTCCGATCTCTGCTGCCTGGTGAAAGAAGAAAGAGGAAGGCATCATCCCCGAAGTGGTGTTTGGGTCATTCAGAAAGATCTTACCATTACTCGAAAGAAAACCATCTATACGAGCATATACATCGAAGCTAAGAGCATGGAATAATCGTTCACATTCTTTTCTTATTAATTGAATTTGTTCATTCGGTAAATCAATTGGAGTGATCTTTCGTGATAATCCCGGAAGATATTTTGACCTGTAATCAAACAGCTCCTTCCCTTTCCTGATCTCTGTAGGCGGTAAAGCAACCGGTTCCCCTTTTTCATTCTGAGCAACTATGCATGAAAACTCTTTACCTTCAATAAATCCTTCAATAAGCACCTTACTTTCTCCGTCAAGAGCGGCAAGGATGACTCCTTCTTTTTCTGTTTTAAAAACATTATCAAGATAGTCGATCAGATCCGAAGGATGATAAACAACGTCCTTCGATTTTAATCCTTCACTTATTACTTCCAGCGGCATTCCAATTCCTTCACGTATATCAGAAAGCGTCCGGATAAAATTGTTTTTCTGTTCGGAATTCAAATTGAGCCATTCACCTGCATCAAGCCATTTTGTAAAGAAGGCTTTTTCAACGGCTTCCATGAATTTGAAATTATCTTCTTCATGCAGAATACTTACCCCGATTGATGAACCCTGATTTGCTGGTTTAATTACAACCGGAAAACCAATTTCTTTTTTTACTCTTTCAAATGCATTCTTACAATTCCCGCTGATATAGCTTTCGCGATCAAGGGAGAAAAAGTTTGGACTATTAAATCCGGCATTCACCATTAACTGCTTCTGAACACTTTTATCAATTCCAATCGAAGAAGGCAACACACCAGACCCTGAATAAGGAATCTTCAAATACTCCAGCATTCCCTGTATTTTCCCATCTTCACCGAAAGGCCCATGCAGACAAAGGAATGCAAAATCAAAATGGTTTTTAAGATCACCCGGTTCTATCTTACTTCCGATCCTGGTGATCATTTCCTCCTGCTGTTCAGGAAGCAATGCTCCTATCTGCTCGGCATAGATCTGAAAATCACCTTTTTTAACAGGAATAAATTCTGCCGGAGGATAAAAATCGCGGATGCTGCCTTTATAAACGAATTCCCAGTTTAACAATACGAAATTCCCGAAACTATCAACGAACACAGGCACTGCCTCAAAAATCGATTTATTGAGATTATCATAAACTGTTCTGCCTCCTGCAAAGGAGATTTCGCGTTCTTTAGAAAAACCTCCGAATACAATTCCTATTTTGATCTTCATATTGATTTTGTTTAATTCTGCGCCAGTGCGCAAGGGATGCAGGAAATCTTTATCCAGCGTTACAAATTTAACCTTTACAAAGTGTAATTCTATTGAAGTGTTTTCAAGTATTCAACAAGTTTACTAACAGCAATTGCACGGTGGGAGATCTTGTTTTTTTCAGAGATATCCATTTCAGCAAAAGATCGGGTATAACCATCAGGCTTAAAGATTGGATCATAACCAAAGCCTTGAGTACCCTGCTTTGCACTTAAAATAATACCATCTACAACACCTTCGAAATGCTTCTCTTTACCATCAATTATAAGTGAAATAACGGTTTTAAAACGAGCTCTTCTATTAGTTAAACCTCTCATTTCAGATAGGATCTTATCCATATTTGCATTCGCATCTTTGCTTTCTCCGGCATAACGTGCCGACAAAACTCCTGGCCTGCCGCCTAACACTTCGATCTCAAGTCCTGTATCATCTGCAAAACAATTGTGATGATACTTTTCATAAACGTATAAAGCCTTTTGAGATGCATTCCCTTCTATTGTTGGTTGGGTTTCCGGGATTTCTTCTGAGCACCCAATATCCTGCAAACCCAGTAAATTGAATTTATTATCAAGTAAATGGTTAATTTCTTTAATTTTGGAGATATTTCCTGAAGCAAATACAATATTCATACGGTTTTTTTATACAAAAATAGAGAAAAGATTCAGCTGTTTAATTAAAGGTGGAGGACAAAAAAAACATTTCAGATTCTAGATCTTACAAAACGATAATGGTTTTGTTCGGTCAGGGATTTAACACTCTAATAAGTTTTTTATTTTTCCCTTACCTTGCAAGGACCTTATCCGTAGAAAACTACGGAACTTATGGCCAAACCATCCTTATCACTGATCTTATTAAATGTTTTTTTATAATGGGTCTTACTAATGTGATCTATGTTCAGCTTAGTGATAAAACTCAAAATTTCTCTACAGTTTTTAAGAGTAATCTTTTATTCAGTTTTATTTCCGGACTTGCCGGAACATTATTTGTTTTTGGGAGTTCAGGCTATTTGAGCGTATGGTTCAATAATCCTTCCATGACTACTTTTATTGAAATATTATCCTTTGGACTTATTTTTCAGATACCTTATGATTATTTAAATGCAGTTTTAATTTATTCTGGAAAAGTAAAACAGAGTGTTATAATTACTGTCATTACCAACATTTTTAAAATTGCCTTGCTTTTTGTCAGCATTCATATTCTGCATTCTATGGAAATGGTTTTTATAACCTTTCTTGTTACAAATGTTATCCAGTTTATTTGCATTTTTTTCGTCATACCAAAAGAATTCTATACGCAAGGAGGAGTTGATTTAAAAATAATGCGATCGCAGTTTAAATTAAGTTTACCTATTATAATTAGTGCTCTTCTTGGACATCTTTTAAAATTTGCTGATGGCTTGATGGTTAGTTCTCTTCTAACGGTAAAAGATTATGCGGTATTCAGGAATGGAGCATTTGAAATCCCTCTTATATCAATTGTTTATTCTTCAGTTTCCTCCATAATCCTACCTGAAGTTTCAACACTCAGTGCTGCAGATCAGAACAATCAGATCGTTGAGTTAAAAAGAAAAGTTTCGAGCTCTGTTTCCTTGTTAACGATTCCAATAGCAATATTCGTTCTTTTGTTTAGCGTACCTATAATAACACTCCTCTTTGGGGATAATTACGCGGAAAGTGCTTCTGTGTTCTTTATTATTAACCTTTTAGTATTGATCAGGATAAATGATTATCAGGACATCCTTATCCTTCGATCAGCAGGAAAGTATATATTATTTTATAATATTATCTGTTTGGTGCTAAATATCATTTTTGCATACTTTTTTATATCCTATTTTGGAGTTATTGGCGCAGCAATTGGAACCACATTATCTATCTATTTGTTTGCTTTGCTTTTACTTAAAAAAAGTACCAGCCTGATCGGAGTCGGATTGTTTCAATTTTTTGATAAAAAAGTTCTTCTTCCGGTGTTCTTAATTTCATTAATAAGTGGAATACTGTTATATATTCCATATTATCTTTTTCCAAATAAATATTTTGTACTTCCCCTTGGTTTTATTTACATTGCTGTTGTTTATTTTACTTTTTACAAAAAGCAACTTTTTCAGCTGCCAATGATACAAGCTATTCTTTTGAAATTTTTTAATATTAAACGGGGATGATGATATGGGATTAGGCATATTTAAAACTTACTTCCGTATGATTGGAAAAGAATATTACATTAAAATTCCGATCGGATTATTAATTATTAACTGGATCATTCAACGCATTTTCAGAATAAATAAGCATGTTCCTTTTTCTGTTCATTATACAAATAATATCAAAGGCTTTGATAAGATCAAACTTGGCAATAATGTGCATTTAAATTTCGCGATCTCAGGCGGTACTAATATTTATGCTTTTGACAACACAACAATAGAAATCGGTGATGATACAATTTGGGCTTACAATGTTTGCATACAAACGGGAAATCATGATTTTAAAGAACGTAACAGATTTAATCTTGGATCAGTTAAGATAGGAAAGAACTGTTGGCTTGGAAACGGAGTTGCGATCATGGCGGGTGTAGAATTAGGTGACAATGTTACTGTGGGCGCTAATAGTGTGGTTACAAAGTCCTTTCCATCAAATACAGTTATCGCAGGTTGTCCTGCAAAAGTAATCAGAAACCTGGAAGACTAATGTGCGGGATAGCTGGAATTTTCTCATTTAATCAAAAGGCCGAAAAATCATCATTACAAAAAATGACAGATAGCTTGTCTCACCGTGGTCCAGACGGTGAAGGGCTCTGGTTGAACCCTAATGAAAAAATTGCTTTAGGTCATCGCAGGCTTTCCATAATTGATTTAAGTGAACTTGGGCATCAGCCTATGCATTTTGCCGATAATAGATTTACAATTACTTTCAACGGAGAAATATATAATTATCTTGAAATACGTAAAGATCTTGAAAAAGAAGGTTTAAACTTTAAAACAAATACTGATACTGAAGTTTTACTTGCGCTTTATGCCCGAAAAAAAGAAAAAGCCCTAAACGAGCTCGATGGCATGTTTGCATTCACGATCTGGGATAACCAGGAAGAGACATTGTTTTGTGCCCGTGACCGTTTCGGTGAAAAACCTTTTTATTTCCATAAGAACAATAATATATTTGCTTTCGCTTCCGAAATGAAAGCTCTTTTAGCAATCGGCATCTCACCAAAACAAAACTCTAAAAAAGTATATAATTATCTTCTTTACGCAACATTAGAAGATCCGTTTAATAAGGATACCACATTTTACGAGGAGATCAATCAGCTTGAACCGGCTAATTATTTAATCATTGGCAATGATGGTAAAATAAAAAAAGAGAAGTATTGGGATATCGATTTAAATAAAACTTCTCAATTAAATCAAAGTGACTCAATTGAAAAATTCAGTTCTCTTTTTTCACAATCTATTACTAAACGTTTAAGAAGCGATGTCCCGGTCGGCAGTAGTTTGTCAGGCGGATTAGATTCTTCTTCTATAGTAATGCTGATCGATAAGTTAAAAAAAGACGGAACGATACAGAAAACATTCTCTGCCCGATTCAAGGATTTTAGCAGAGATGAAGGGAAATTCATGCAGATGGTAATCGATAAAACAAAGGTCGATCCCTATTTTGTATTCCCGACTGTTGATTCTGTGATGCAAAATCTGTCACTAATTTCAAAGCATCAGGAAGAACCAATGGGAAGCGCCAGTGTTCTTATTCAATATGAAGTAATGAAGCTGGCAAAACAAAATGGTATTAAAGTTTTACTTGACGGTCAGGGTGCCGATGAAATCATGGGAGGATATACCATTTTCTGGCAAACTTACTTTAACCAATTATATCGATCAAATAAAAAAAGATATCATTTTGAAAAAGAAAAATATCTAAATGTTCATCAGAAATTACCCTTTACTAACAACATTGAATTTAAATGGAAGGCCTTTCATAACCCTTCCCTCAATTTAACCAGTAAATTGCAGAGATATTTTATATCTCCAAAATCAGATTATTTTCTGGGAATACATCCGGAACTTGTTAACGAATTCAAACACATACCAAACCCAATTATTAAACCAACGAATTTAAAAGAGCATTTGTTGTTTTCACTCAAAGGAAGAGGCTTAAGCGAATTGCTAAGGTATGCAGACCGGAATTCGATGGCAAATTCTATTGAAGTCAGGTTACCATTTCTGAATCATGAGTTAGTTGAATTTTTATTTGAACTTCCGGATCATCTTTTATTGAATGAAGGCTGGACAAAATATATACTAAGAAAAAGTATGGATGGCATATTACCGGATGAGATTACATGGAGAAAAGATAAGATCGGATATGAACCTCCTCAGGAAGAATGGCTTAAATCAAGTTATTTTCAAGAACTCGCAGCTGAATCCATTTCATATTTAAAAAAAGAGAATATAATTCAAAAAGAAAATAAGCAGTTAACATGGAATTATATATCCTTATTCATTTTTAATAAAGGCTTATAATAATTAATGAGGAGAAAAGCGAGGAAGATATTATTTGCACCTGTCGATACAAACTTTCGTATGGAAGTGTATTCTAAATTTATAAATGAATACTATTCAGATCACTTAGCTCCTGATACTTTAACAATCTATGTTCTACCCGAACAGCATTATAAAACTTCATACACATATAAATTTCATTATCACAAAAGAAGCAGCGCCTATAGGTGGTTTCGTTCAATTCTGAACTTTACTTTTTTCCTTTTTAAATATGATGTCTTTCATTTTATTTCAGGTGAAACACTTTTAACAAGAAGATTAAGAAGATTAGAACTTAAAATTTATAAACTTTTCGGTAAACGGGTAATAATGCATTTTGTTGGATCAGACATAAGAGATCCCGGATATGTTTACTGGAAAGAAAAGAATATTTATCAATATTTAAGAGGTGAAGATAAAATGCTTAAATCACTTCCCTGGCAAAAAGAACTGATAAAAGATATAGAAGAATATGCAGATGAGATCTTAGTGTCCACGCCCGATCTTCTTCAACTTGTACCTAAAGCACATTACTATCCGGTGGTACTCGACCTCGAAAAATATTTATCTGAGCTGGATAATATTCAGATCAGGGAAAAGAATAATAAAGAAGTAGTTATATTACATTCACCATCAAGTATAGTTAAATCTCAATTAAAAGGAACTGATCATATAGTTAAAGTCCTTAAAAAGCTCGAACAAGATCCACGTTATAATATTCGCCTGGTATTGCCTTTTGAGCAGGAAAAATCCCGTGAAACAAATTATTCGGCTACCCGTTATGAATTATTCAAACATTTTAAAGAAGCTGATATAATAATAGATCAATTAATTATTGGCTGGTATGGATTGCTTACAATTGAAGCTTTAGCCGCAGAAAAGCAGGTCATATCGTACGTTGATGAACAATTAAGAAAGTATCTTTACCCCGATTGCCCAATAAACATTGCGGATGTTAATACTTTGGAGGAGGTCCTGGTTAAATGTATAGAAAACCACTTAAATAATCGTGTAAATAATGATCAGCTGGAATGGGTGCGAAAGTATCATACGATCGAGAATAACAATACTAATCTCATACAGGCATGGGGCTTAAAGAAGTCGGTCTAAATTTCCTTTTTCATTAAATTAGCTTATATTTGAATGAATATCTAAACAGAACAATAGCTTTATGCCGGGAACAAAAATTAAACAGAGAAAACTACTCTCTTTAGCTTTCGTTCGTAAGTTATTTACCATTTCTTTTTTAGAAAAGATCCTTGTAAAATTTTCACAAGATCAGAAACTCAACAGTATAATAGGTAAACTTATACCGGAAAACCACCAATATCCATCAAATACTTTCAGAACAGTTACAAGAAACGGAATAATCTACAAACTGGATATTTCAGACTATCAAAACTGGCTCATCTATTTTGGTGTTACAGATGATAGTCCAAATTCTCTTTATGATCTTGTAAAGCCGAATTCATATCTTTTTGATATCGGTACTAATATTGGGCAAACTATATTAAATTTTGCACGATTATCCGGCCCTGACTCTATGATCATCGGATTCGAACCTGATCCGGTTAATTATTCCAGAATGCTTCAGAATATTGAGTTAAATCCTTTTAAAAATATTAAATGTTATAATATTGCTCTTGGCTCTGTTAAAGGTCAATTCCCTTTAAAGATCAACTCGCCCCTAAACAGGGGTGGTAACCGAATAAGCAGCAAGGAAACTCTCCACGATTCATTTCTTGTTGATGTAGAACGTCTGGACGACTTTGTGGCAAATAACAATATACCAAAGGTTGATCTGATTAAAATCGATGTGGAAGGATTTGAACATGAAATCCTTAAGGGTGGGGCAAAAACAATTCAACAATTTAAACCGGTTATGTTTATAGAAGTTGATAATTCCAATTTACAAGAACAAAACACAAGTGCTGCTGAATTAATTAACTATATAAGAGAATTAGGCTATCAGAAGATCCTAATTGCGGGATCAGAAATTCTGATCACATCTAATAGCATGATCCCTCAAACCCATTTTGATATTATTTGTGAAGCCGAAAATTAAATCATGAAAAACCTTTTTAAAAAGATCTATGATATTTTACCCTTTAAACAAAGGGTGTTCGAGTTGCTTAGACATTTAAATTTAAGTGAAACAGTTTATAAACATTTGCATTTTAAGGGAATTATTAAAGTCCCTGTTAATGGGAAAAGTTTTCTTATGGAGCATCACGGATATGAAATTGAAAACAGTATTTTTTGGGCCGGAATAACCGGTAACTGGGAAAAAGTCTCAATGAAGCTTTGGATAGAATTATGTAAAGATTCTAAGGTCATTTTTGATGTTGGCGCAAATACTGGTATTTATTCACTTGTTGCAAAAACAATACAGCCTTCTGCCGCAGTCTATGGTTTTGAACCGGTTGAAAGGGTATTTTTAAAGTATCAGAGAAACTGCCACCTAAATAATTTTGAAGTAAACTGTGAAAAGATGGCTTTGTCAAACAAGAATGGTGAAGCATTAATCTACGACACTTCTTCTGAACATACCTATTCGGTAACCGTTAATAAAAATTTTGTCAGTGATACTGAACTCGCAGTACAAACTAAAATAGTAACAAAGAAATTATCTTCATTTATTCAGGAGAAAAAAATTACAGGTATTGATCTTATTAAAATTGACGTAGAAACTCATGAACCGGAAGTTCTTGAAGGCATGGAAGAATACCTTCAAACATTTCAACCTACTTTTTTAATTGAGATACTTAACGATGAAATTGCCACAAGAGTTCAGACCTTATTTAAAGGAATGAATTATTTGTTTTATAATATTGATGAAAAAAATCCGCCTGTACTGGTTCATCAGTTAGTAAAAAGTGCTCATTTTAACTTTTTGATATGCAAGAAAGAAGTCGCCTTAAAGCTTGGCCTAATCAAATAACCTTTACTAATTAAAATCATGAGGTTAAATAAAAGCTCCGGATCATCAGGTGTTATCACCAATGTTATCCTTGGAATTATGCTTGCCGGAACCATTGCATTAATTTTATTCAGCGCTTTTCTTATAAATAATGATTACTCAACATTTTGCCATTATATTTTAGAAAAGCTGGACAAGCTTCACAAGAAAGAATATTTCAAGGAAGAGTTTCTTCCGGAATACAAGTTTAATATAATTCGGATTGCTGTTATAATATCAGCAATTGCATCATTGTCATTCAGCTACTTCCTAATAAGGAAAAGAAAAACATTGGAACTGAGAATACAAACGTTTGCAGAAGGCGTAAGGAGTATCTTGAGTTCACAAAAAACATTTATTACAAATATAAAGCCTTCTGAAAAGTATATTCTTTTTTCAATTCTTTCCGTTCAGGCATTGTATTTCTCATTTCTTTCATGGAGTCTTCCAATATCCTATGATGAAGCATGGACTTATCTTAATTTCACAAGTAAATCTGTTCTTACTTCTGCCTCTTATTACCCTGCACCGAACAATCACGTTTTTTACAGCATCCTGACAAATCTTACAGATTTTTTTCCCTTAAATGATCCCAAAATAAAGATGCGATCATTAAATGTGATCTTTTCGTTATTAACCAGCTATTGTTTCTTCAAATTACTTTGCAAATTTTTCAATACAGGAGTGGCATTTATTACTTTAATTTTATTTACTTTTTCTTATCCTCTCACTTTATATGGTATTCAGGCACGTGGTTATGAATTACTCATACTTTTTACACTTATAACAACATATTCACTAATTTCATATATAAATGAGCCCAACAGAAAATATCTATATATATATGGCATTGCAGTTAGTTTGGGGTTTTATACTATCCCTTCATTTTTATATCCATTTATATCATTACAATTATTTCTGTTGGCTTACACTCTTAAAAGTAAAAACTTTAGAGTATTAAAAGCTTTTATTCAATCGGGGGTAGTTGCCGGAGTAATTGTCTCTATTTTATATACTCCTATCTTTTTTATTAGTGGAATCCATTCTATTACTTCCAATTCATATGTTCAAAGTATTTCAATTCACGAGGTTTTGAAAAAAATGCCTGGTCATATTCATTATACAAGCAATTGGTTGTTTGGCTTAACAAATGGTGGAGAAATAATTCTAATCCTTATTATATTATCATTGTTATTCGCAATCAAAAAATCGGGTGTAAAAAAATTAAAAACAATTAACCTTTTAATGATCTTTCTATTATTACTACCTCCTGTTTTTATGATATTGCAGAGAGTAATACCTTTTGAACGAACATGGACTTATTTATCGATTCCATTATTTTTTGGTATTGCTAATATATTCGATTGGATAAACCTTAAAAAAAAGGTAAAATATTTGGTTTCAATCCTTATTACAGGATATGTCATTTTTTTCTCTTTTACTTTCCCTTCACTTTATAAACGAATGCACGTAATTGATTATCAGGCTGACGAGTTATTTAAGAAAATCTCATTAGCCGATATACATTCTGTTTCTTCAAATAATATTTTAATGACTGATATTCTCGTATATAAGGTCTTTGTTAAACAGAATGAAACCATTAAAGTTGAAGCTATAATTAATAATTCCCATATAAATTCAGATCTTTTGATAGTAAACAAAAACAGTTATCCTGACATTCCAAACTTATCAGATTATATTTCTGTAAGTTCGAATGATTTTGTAACTCTATACAAAAAAGCAAATTAATATATTAAGAAAGTGAAAATAAAAGCACTGGAACAATTAAACGTTTTTAAAATTATTTCTTTGCCTCAAAGAATTATCAGCATTGATATTTTTCGCAGCATAGCAATAATCAGTGTGGTTTTTTTTCATTTTAATGGAAGCCTTCCAATGGGTTACCTGGGGGTTGATCTTTTTTTTGTTATCTCCGGTTTTTTAATTGGTGGACTTCTTACAAAAGAGTATGAACATGGAAAACCTATTAATTTTTTTAAATTTTTCCTGCAGAGAGGATTCAAAGTCTGGCCTTCTTATTATGTGTTTTTTTTGGTCGGGTCAGTACTTGCATATTTATTCTATTCAAAAATTGCTCCCCAGGAAATTATTCCTTTTAATGACTTAAAAAGATATTTATTCTTTTATCAGAATTACACAGGAGGCTCCTTTCATTGGAGTTTTGATCATGTGTGGTCACTTTGCATAGAAGAGCATTTTTATATTCTCTTGCCCTTGATCTTTATTATAGTTCAACGCTTTTTTAAAAAGAAAGAAATATTGTTTTTCCTTTTAATAATGCTTGTGTTTGTTGGGATAGGATCGAAGATACTCATGCTTGTTTATTCTAATAGCAAAGACACATATTCCGCAACAAATAATAGGATTGACGCATTAGCCTGGGGCGTGATCCTGAATTTCATTACTTATTATTTAGGAGATAAATTAAAGACATTCAGGTATTCATATTTGGTCTTCCTTTCCGGCTTATTGACGTTTATAGTTTTAATATTTTTTGAAATATATTCCAGCAATGTTTTTTATCACAAAGTAGTGTTTCATTCTTTAACACCCATTTGTTTTGCATTAATGATTTCAGGGGTATATTATTATGACTTCCCTAACCTCAAGCCTCTTAGGTTAATCGCTTACTATAGTTATAACTGGTATCTATGGCATCCATTGTTTGTAAAAGTGATATTATTTCAGATCGGTTATAATATTCTTGGATTTAGCATATATCTTGTGGTTAGCTTTTTATTTGCCATTATATTTACAATTCTGATTGAAGAGACCTTCTTAGCTAAAAGAGCCTGGGTTTTGAAAAAACTTTTTAAAAACTATTAATTCATTTATTTATGAAAATAGAGTTTGTTAACCATTCTTCTTTTATAGTAGAGCATAATGGAATACGGGTTATCTGTGATCCATGGCTGGAAGGTAGCGTCTTTAATAATGGATGGAACTTAATTGCCCCTTCAAAATTCACCTATGAAGATTTCAAAACAATAAATTATATCTGGTTTTCTCATGAGCATCCCGATCATTTTTATCCTCCTAACATTAAACTAATTCCCCAGGAACATAAATCAAAAATTACTGTCTTATTCCAACATACTATAGATAAACGAGTTTTTAACTGGTGCAAAAAAAACGGATTCAAAGATGTTATTGAATTATATCCTAACAAATGGATTAATCTAACTCCGGATTTAGAAGTTTTATGTGAGCATTTTGATGAAGGAGATTCATGGATTGCCTTTAGATCTGAAAAGGAAACACTATTAAATTCAAATGATTGCGGGATCAGAAATAAAGCACAAGCCGAAAAGATCCTCAAAAAGACCGGAAAAATAGATGTTCTCTTAACACAATTTTCATACGCATATTGGGCCGGAAATCCCGAGGAAAGAGAATTCAGGAAAAAAGTAGCGGACGACAAACTTAACTGGATGAAATTTCAATGTGATTATTTTAAACCTAAGTATGTTATTCCCATAGCCAGTTATATTTACTTTTCCCATGTTGAGAATGAATATTTGAACGATGAAGTAAATACTGCTTCTAAAACATATGAATTCCTTAAGAAAAACACTGATACATCTCCGGTTGTTTTATATAATGGAGATAAATGGATCGTTGGAGAACCGCACCAATCTGAAGAGTCTATTCTAAAATATAAAAAAGATTTTGATTTAATAAAACAAAAGCAACTTTATCACCAAACGAATAACATTTCACTTGACCAGCTTATCAAAGAAGCTCAACATTTTATAGAAGAACTTTCTAAAAATAATATGTTTTATTTAAAATGGTCATTAAAACCATGTCGGATCTATATTAAAGACCATGCAAAGGCCTTTAAGCTTGACTTAAATTCATTTAGTGAAATTCCACTACAGGAAGAAGATTGTGATGTATCTATCACTTCGGAGAATCTTTCTTTCTGTTTCAGTTTTCCTTATGGCTTAGATACAACGCAGATCAATGGCAGGCTTCGCAAGCCTAAAAAAGGCAATTACTCTAACTTTTATAACTTTTTCAGGATCGATCAGCTTAAAAGTCGCGGTATAAATCCCAACAGTCCGGCTTACTTATTTTCTGCAATGAAAAGAAAAATATTAAATAAACTGGGTTTTTATAATCAATAAGAAATAACTCATTGGCCAAAGAAGTTACATATATCATTTCTTCAATCAACAAGGCTCTATCCTTTGAATGGATAGTGGAGCACCTGGACAATAAATCATTCTCTCTCCATTTTATTTTATTAAATAAGGGGAATACAGAATTAGAAAAGTTTTTAACAGAAAAAAAAATAGCGGTAGACCGAATTGAATATAGAGGAAAAAAAGACATGCCTTTGGCAATTATTAAAACCATCCAGATATTAAAAAAAAGAAAAACAAAAATAGTTCATACCCATTTATTTGATGCTAATATAGTTGGACTACTCTCCGCATGGATCTGCAGAGTACCTAAAAGGATTTATACTCGCCATCACTCGAATTATCACCACATCTATTTTCCTAAAGCAGTAAAATACGATAAACTTTCTAATTTTTTAAGCACTGATATTGTAGCAATATCGCAGGTTGTTAAAAAAGTTCTTGTCACCGATGAAAAAGTCTCACCTGATAAAATCCATTTGATCCATCATGGATTTTTGCTTGATAAATTTTATATTGTTAATAAAAATGAAATTCAGGAGCTAAAGAAAAAATACAATCCGGATAGTTGTCATCCTGTGATCGGTGTTATTTCACGATATATCGAATTAAAAGGAATTCAATATATAATTCAGGCATTTAAAGAACTTCTGACCCTTCATCCAAATGCCAGATTAATTCTGGCCAACGCGGGTGGAAGTTATCAGAATGAAATAAAAAAATTACTTTCCGAGATCCCTTCAAAAAATGTTTGCGAAATAGTATTCGAGCCAAATATCTATGCACTCTACCACCTTTTTGATATTTATGTGCATGCTCCGGTTGGATCAGACCTTGAGGCATTCGGACAAACTTATATTGAAGCGCTGGCTGCCGGAATACCCTCAATTTTCACTTTATCGGGAATAGCTAATGAATTTATTATAAATAACCAAAATGCTGTTGTTGTACCATATAAAAATTCTCAGGAGATATTTAAGGCAATTGAGTTTTTATTAAATAATCCTGAAGCTGCAGCAAAAATTAGTGTGAGAGGCAAAAATGATGTTAAGGAAACTTTTGAGTTAAAAAAAATGATATTATCTTTAGAGAAACTCTATGACTCATAATCTCTTTTTTTCTATAATAATACCAACTTATAATCGCGCATCTTTCATTGTGCAAACTATCCATTCTGCTCTTTCTCAAACTTATTCCAATTTTGAAATTATTATTGTTGACGATGGCAGTACCGACAACACGCATGAAATTGTAAAAAATCTGGTTAACGAGAAGGTTCATTATTATAAGATAAAAAATTCTGAACGTGGAGCAGCCCGGAATTATGGAATTAAAGCATCTAAAGGTGAATATGTAACGTTCCTGGATTCTGATGACATACTTTACCCTAATTATTTACAGAATGCGTTTGATTCATTGATAAGAGAAAATTATCCGCCATTCCTTCATACTGCATATGAAATTAAAAACTCTGAGGGAAAGCTTCTTTATCAGATCAATGATCTTAGGTCTGATAATATTAATTTTATAACTAAAGGTAATTCACTCAGCTGTCTGGGAGTTTTCATAAAAAAAGAGATCATGCAGGACTTTAAATTTAATGAAGACAGAGAGCTTGCAGGCAGTGAAGACTGGGAGCTTTGGCTCAGGATTTTGGCTAATTTCGGCATAAAAACAAATAATAATATTACCGCGTGTCTTATACATCATAATTCAAGAAGTGTTCTGGACTTTAATGAATCCCAGCTCTTTAAAAGAAAAGAATTAGCATTAAAATATGCTTTTTTGGATCCAATGGTTAAAGAACTATTTACTCCCTACTATAAAAAAATTGATGCCTTCGCTGATAGCTATATTTCTTTGCATTTGGCGTTAGCAGGACACAACAAGCGTAGTTTAAAATATTTCTTACAATCCTTAAAAAGTTATCCGTTTTCATTAATATCAAGACGAACAATGGCAATTCTTAAACATGTTCTATTAAACAATTTAAATCGTCTTTTTACATGTGTGGTATAACGGGTTTTTTATCTTTTAAACAAAGTTTTTCAGAAGAAAGTCTTAGAAACATGACTGATTGTCTCGCCCATAGGGGACCTGACGCGAAAGGCTATTATCTTGATGAATCAGCTGGCTTAGGCCATAGAAGGCTTAGTATTATTGACCTTTCAGATTCAGCTAATCAACCTATGCATTCATCTGACAACAGATATGTGATGGTTTATAATGGAGAGGTGTATAACTATCGGGAGATTGCGGTTGAATTAAAACAAAAGTACAAGACTTTATTTAAGACCTCTTCTGATTCAGAAGTAATACTTGAGGCCTACGTTAAGTACGGACCTGACTTCGTGAATAAATTAAATGGGATGTACGCTATTGCCATTTATGATAAACATAAAAAGGAACTTTTTGTTTGCCGGGATCGAATAGGAATCAAACCCCTTTATTATTTTTGGGATGGTAGTGATTTTGCTTTCGCCTCCGAACTGAAAGCCCTTGCAAAATTACCAAGCATCCCTTTAAAAATAAATCGCAATGCAATATATAAGTTTTTGCATTTGGGTTTTATTCCGGCACCGCAATCCATATATCAATCAATTAAAAAACTGGAATCAGGAACATGGGCTATAATTTCCGAAAACAAATTAGAAAGCCATAAATATTGGAAGCTTGAAAGTCAAATAGATGAAAAAATAATTACTAAAGAGAAAGAAGCCATCGTTAAACTAAGTGACCTTTTAATGAGTTCTGTTCAATACCAGATAAAAAGCGATGTCCCTTTTGGTGTTTTTTTGAGTGGTGGTATAGATTCCAGCTTGGTAACCGCGAATGCTGTAAATCTGTCCGGAGTTAAAGTAAATACTTTTTCAATAGGTTTCGAAGAAAATAAATACAATGAATCTGTGTATGCTAAGTCTATTGCAAATTTTCTTGGGACTTCTCATCACGAGTTCATTGTTTCTTATAAAGATGCGATCGATCTTATAGATACGATATTTGAAGCATACAGTGAACCTTTTGCAGATTCTTCCGCAATTCCGACAATGCTGGTTTCCAAACTTGCCAAACAGCAGGTTACGGTTACTCTTTCAGGAGAAGGAGGTGATGAATTATTTTTTGGTTATGGAGCTTACCGGTGGGCTAAACGTTTAAACAATCCATTTGTAAAGCAAATGCGCCAACCAATTGCTTCCTTCTTAAAATCCCAACCAAAGTATAGAAGACATGCTGAATATTTCCTGTACCCGAATGAAACTTTAAAATACAGTCACATTCTTTCACAGGAACAATATTATTTTGCTCTAAATGAATTGGATTCGTTATTAACTGATGATTTCAAAATTTATCCCGGCAGTTTAAATCTTGAATCACTTTATAAATTTGGTGTGCAGATCGATAATGTGAAAAGAGATCTTACCTCTATGGAGAAACAAGCGATCTTCGATCTTAATTTTTATCTTCAGGATGATCTTCTTGCAAAAGTGGATAGAGCTAGCATGAATTTTTCTCTTGAAACCAGAGTACCATATCTGGATCATAGAATTATCGAATTTGCGTTAAATCTTTCACCAGATCTAAAGTATAAAAATGGTACTACCAAGTACCTTCTAAAAGAAATTCTCTATCAATATATTCCTGAAAGATTTTTTGATCGCCCGAAACAGGGATTTGCAATACCACTTGAAGGTTGGTTACATAAAGAATTACGATTTCTTATTGAAGAAAACCTTTCTCAATCTGTAATAGAACGATTCGGATTTGTTAATTATCAGCACGTTCAAAATTTAAAAGAACAATTTTTCCAGGGGAAGAATTATTTATATAACCGGATATGGATACTTATAGTTCTTCATAAATGGTTACTGAAGCATTCATCATAACCCCTTTTTCCTTTTTGTATTTATTTTATTATCATAAAAATACTTAAGAACGAACAGACTTGAAACATAAAAAGGAATACAAGGTATTTTCAACCTTACCAATGATCCAAAATTAGACGTTGCTATCCCTACCGAAAAAGCAAAAAACAAAGAAAATAATACGGAAAATAATAATAGTGGATTTTTCCCTATTAACCGGAAAAAACCCATAAATTTTAACTTTACTATCAAAAATATTGTCAGCAACAAGATATAAGTATTCTCAAGAGCCGATAATAACATTACAGGATTTCTTGCATCCCATAAATAAGGCCTAAATAATGTAGCTGCAATAGCAAGATGGGCTTTGCTTGCCACACCACCAACACTTGCATCAAAATCACCGATATCAAAAGATTGGCCTCCATAATAATCAGCTTTCTGATCAAGATTTGATTCTACAGCTTTATCCAAAACTTTATCGATTGAGTACACACCAAGAAGATCTCCCATCTGAGATAATACAAAAAAACCTATTCCCACCCCTAATGATAAAAACACGGGAGCTGCCATAGCTTTTAATAATTTACTCTGAACCTTAGCAAGCTTTTCATTAGAAAGCCAGATAATAGATCCTGGGAGCAGGGCAAATAAAATATATGGCTTAATAGAAATTAATAAAAATGCACTTATAAATATGAATATCAGATAACTGATTCTATATTTCTTTTGAATAAAAAAATAAAAAAAATAATATGTATACCACCCTACTGCCGAGAGAGTAATTGTATCTTTTAATAAACCAGACCCCCAAAAAACAACTGAAGGAATAAAAAGGACGGAGATGGCAAGCTGTTTCTGGATAAAAGGAAATTGTTGATTATATAATAAAAACAGTTTCCAGATTCCTGCATAACATAACCACGCTAATAAAACAGCAGTAACAGTGAACGTTTTAAATGATAAAAAAACCAATGGCACAACCCATCTGGCAACAAATAATGCCTTTTCATCGCGCCAGTATACCGGCCAACCTGTAGTTGAATCAAAATAAGAATAATTCATCGGAGAATTATCCCCAAATAAAACATCAAAAAATACTAAAGGATCCTTATGAATTAAATTGCAAATTGCTCTTGCTGTCTGAAAGTAGGCTACTGTATCTCCACCCGTGTAATAAAACTGATAAATTAGGCATACGGATATCGCGCCCAGGAGCTTTACAATTAATCCCTTTGTATACCACTTATACAAAGGCATTTTAACTTCATTTTTTTTCTGGATTGAACCCGCCACTGAATAAATCAGTAGTAAATAAAAAGGAGTTAATAACAGATCAAAAATGGTAATTTCCATAATTTTAAAAAAAAGCGGAGCCTTTGAAATGGATAAATCAACTTCCGGAGACTGCGCAAAAACATTAGAATAATTTGATTTTAATTTACGAAAATACGCTTTGTTTATGAATAAAATGTTTAACTTGTTTCAAAAATTACCATTTTTAACTGATGAAAGTGCTCTATATTTCATACGATGGAATGACCGACCCATTGGGCCAATCACAGGTTATGCCATATCTATGTGGTTTGGCCTTGAAAGGATATGAAATAACCATTCTTAGTTGTGAAAAAAAAGAGCGTTTTAAAAAACATAATGAGTATATCGCCAAGGCTTTGAATACTGCTTCTGTAAATTGGATACCTGTTCCGTATTCAACATTACCATCTTTTCTTTCTAAACAACTGAATCTTTTCAGACTTCAAAAAAAAGCGTACGAATTCTGCAAAAAAAACAACCCTTTCATTGTGCACTGCAGAAGTTATATGGCAGCACTTATCGGATTAAAAATTAAAAATAAGTTTGGTTCTAAATTCATTTTTGACATGCGTGGTTTTTGGGCGGATGAACGTATTGATGGGAGGATCTGGGATTTGAATAATTTTATTCAAAAAAGACTTTATAGTTTTTTTAAAAAAAAAGAACTTGAATTTTTACAAAAGGCTGACATGACAATTAGTTTAACTAAGCATGCAAAAGATGAAATTCATTCATGGCCAAGTATAAATAAATCTTCTGTAAAGATTGAAGTAATACCCTGTTGTGCTGATTTTGATTTATTTTCCAGACAAAACATACAAATATCTGATGTTAACAAAATCAGAGAAAAGTTAAATATCAGCAAAAATGACTTTGTTGTAACTTATTTAGGATCGGTCGGTACATGGTACATGCTTGATGAAATGATTGATTTCTTTAAAGAATTGATTCAAAGAAGAACCTCGGCAAAATTTTTATTTATTACTCTTGATGATTCCGAATTAATTTATCAGAAAGCAATCAGCAAAAATATTTTGCCACAATCAATTATTATTTGCCCTGCTATGAGAAATGAAGTTCCGTTACTTCTAAGTTTATCATCAGTTTCACTTTATTTCATTAAACCGTTTTATTCAAAAATGGCATCTTCTCCCACTAAAACAGCGGAAATAATGGGATTGGGCATACCAATCATTACCAACACAGGGATTGGAGATAGCGATGATATTTTAATTGAATCAAAGGGAGGTTTGTTAATAAAGGATTTTTCTGCAGAAGAATATAACCTGGCAATAGACAACCTCGATCAATTGATTTTTGCAGACAAACAGCAAATCATTAATACTGCATACAAATACTTTTCTTTAAACAAAGGGATCGATCACTATGCAAATGTTTATCAAAATTTAAAAAACAAATAATAATGAAATCAAAAACAATAATTGTCACCGGGGGTGCTGGTTATATTGGTTCTCACACCATCATAGAACTTTTAATGAATACTGAATATAATGTAATATCAGTTGACAATTTTTCTAATTCTTCCAAACAAACTTTTGAAAGGATAAAAAAAATAACAGGAAAAACGATTAAGAATTACAATGTTGATCTTTGCTCATTAAACGATGTAAAAAAAATTTTCAAAACAGAAAAGGAAATTTCCGGTGTTATTCATTTCGCAGCTTTCAAATCAGTTCCTGAATCAGTTGCCAATCCTTATAAATACTATAGTAATAATATAAATTCGCTTCTAAACATTCTGGAGTGCTGTCTACTCAACAATATCAATTCCTTCATTTTTTCATCATCATGTTCTGTATACGGTAACATCAGTAAGCTTCCTGTTCAGGAATCAACTCCACTTGGTAAAGCGGAATCTCCTTATGCCTATACAAAACAAATTGGTGAAGAAATCCTGAAAAATTATGCAGCCATAAATGAAAATTTCAACTCAATAGCCTTACGTTACTTTAATCCGGTTGGAGCTCATGAATCAGGCTTACTTGGAGAATTGCCAATTAACAAACCAAATAATCTTGTTCCGATAATTACCAATACGGCTATCGGTAAAATCAAAAGTATGACAGTATATGGAACTGATTACCCAACACGTGATGGGACTTGTATCAGAGACTATGTCCATGTTTCAGATATTGCAGGAGCACATTTAAAAGCTTTAAAATACCTGATTGATCAAAAAAACAAAAATAACTTTTCCATATTTAATCTTGGCACGGGCAAAGGTGTAAGTGTTCTGGAAGCGATTAAAGCATTTGAAAAAATAAGTGGAGAAAAGCTAAATTATATTCTTGGACCCAAACGGCCGGGAGATGTATCTGCGATTTATTCTAATAATAAAAACACTCAAAAAACTCTAGGTTGGAAACCGGAATATGATCTTGAAGACATGATGAAAACAGCATGGAAGTGGGAATTAAATTTAAGCAAACAATAACATGAAAGAGAAACATAGTTTTTGTATTCTTTGTAATTCAAAGGATTTAGTTGAATTGGATAAGTACAAAAAAAATTATCTCGTTCAATGTAAGTCTTGCGATTTTGTATTCTGCAGTAAGATCCCCTCATTGGATGAACTTATAGCACATTATAAAACCTATCCCCGTGGTTCTTTCATTTCCCCAATCACTATAAAAAGATATAATGAGATTTTGGATGATTTTGAAAAATATCGTAAAACAAACAAAATGCTTGATATCGGCTGTGGAGATGGTTTTTTTTTGGAAGCAGCAAAAAAACGAGGATGGGATGTACATGGTACAGAATTTACTGATGAAGCAATTGAGAATTGTGTTAAGAGAGATATTAGCATGAAAAAAGGAATTCTTCAGGCTGAAAATTATAAAAAAGAAGACTTTGACATAATAACATCTTTTGAGGTTATTGAACATATCAATAATCCAAAGGAAGAAATTCAAAACATATTAGCCATTCTTCGGAAAGGCGGTTTGTTCTATTTTACAACACCCAACTTTAATTCAATAAGTCGATTTATCTTAAAAGAAAATTGGAATGTTATCGAATATCCGGAACACCTTTCCTATTATACTCCAAAAACCATTAACTCCTTTTTGATTCAAAACGGTTTTAATAAGATCAAACTTGAAACAACAGGTTTTAGCATTAACAGATTTGAAAAGGGAATGCAGGAAACTTCAGGTAAACCTATCTTTAAAATCAATAAAGATGAAGAACTAAGAGAAAAAACAGAAAAGCAATTGTTTTTTAAATTGATAAAAAAAACTGTCAATGAAGCGCTGAATTTATTCAAAATCGGAGATAGCTTAAAGGGCTCTTATCAAAAAAAATAATATAAAATTTTCTGACTTGAAAAAACAGCTATTTTCTTAACTTTGAGGCGTAAACAATGCTATTATGCAAAAACAGATCACAATTGATTTAGAGGCTGAAAAGAAAGAAATTCTTAAACGTTACCGCGCTCTTCTCAATGCATGTAAGAGAACCCTTCAAAAAGGTGATAAATTACAAATCCGGAAAGCTTTTGATATTGCCCTTGAAGCGCATAAGGACATGCGAAGAAAATCCGGGGAACCCTATATTTACCATCCTATCGCTGTTGCACATATCTGTGCTGAAGAGATCGGTTTGGGAACGACTTCCGTTGTTTGCGCATTACTCCATGATGTTGTTGAAGATACCGACCTTACTCTTGATGATATAAAAGGTCTTTTCAGTGAAAAAGAAGCCAAGATCATTGATGGCTTAACAAAGATCTCCGGAGTATTTGATCAAAGCTCATCTTTACAGGCTGAAAACTTCCGTAAAATGCTTCTTACTCTTTCGGAAGATGTTCGTGTGATCCTTATCAAACTGGCGGACCGACTGCATAACATGCGCACTCTGGACAGCATGAAACGCGACAAACAATTAAAGATAGCCTCTGAAACTTTATACCTCTATGCTCCTTTAGCTCATCGTTTGGGCTTAAATGCCATGAAAACAGAGCTTGAAGATCTGGGGTTAAAATATACTGAACCGGATGTATATGATGAGATCCAGCAACGTTTAAAAGAAGGGGAAGCTGAGCGTAAAAAATTTATTACACGTTTTATGGTTCCTATCAAGGAGATCCTTGAAGAGATCGGATTAAAAGCAAAGATAATTGGTCGTCCGAAATCAATTTACTCTATAAATAATAAGATTAAAACAAAAGGAGTTCCTTTCGAAGAGATCTATGATCTTTTTGCTATCAGGATCATCATTGATACTCCTCCGGAAAATGAGAAATCTGATTGCTGGCGTGTATACTCTATTGTAACCGATTTTTACCATCCAAGTCCTGAGCGTCTCCGCGACTGGATCTCAACTCCAAAAGCGAATGGTTATGAAAGTTTACATACCACAGTTATGGGACCTGACGGAAAATGGGTTGAAGTCCAGATCCGTACAGTGCGAATGGATGAGCTTGCAGAGAAAGGTTATGCGGCTCACTGGAAATATAAAGACAGTGCTAATGAAAATCAGCTCGATGACTGGATCCGCAAAATCCGTGAGATCCTTGAGAACCCGCAGGAAAACGCCCTTGAATTCCTTGATGATTTCAAATTGAATTTATTCGCGGAAGAAATATTCGCTTTTACACCGAAAGGTGAAATGAAAACTTTACCAATCAATGCAACTGCTCTGGATTTTGCTTTTGATATACATACAAAGGTTGGTGAGAAATGTATCGGGGCAAAAGTAAATCACAAGCTTGTTCCCTTAAGTTACAAGCTTAAAAGCGGTGACCAGGTTGAGATCCTTACTTCAGGTAAACAAACACCAAAAGAAGACTGGCTGAATTATGTTGTTACTGCCAGAGCAAAAGCAAAGATCAAAAATGCCTTAAAAGAAGAAAGACGCAAAGTATCGGAGGATGGCCGTGAAATGCTTGAGCGGAAATTCAATCATCTGAAGATCGATTTTACTGTTCAGAACATAAATGAGCTTGCAAATTATTTTAAGCTTCCAAGCAGCCAGGAATTATTCTATCGCGTTGCAGTTGGAAATATAAATCTCAAACATTTAAAAGATTTCAGACAAGAACAAGGAAAGATCGTTCATAAAACAGGCAGCATTAAAAAAGCGGATGCTGCTCCGTCACTTGAACAGCTGGTGCAGTCGGCACGCGGAAAGTCAGACATGCTTGTAATAGGTGAGAATCTTAATAAGATCGATTACAAGCTATCACCTTGCTGTACTCCTATTCCCGGAGATGATGTTTTCGGATTTGTTACAATTAACGAAGGAATTAAAATCCATCGCGTTAACTGTCCGAACGCTGTACAGCTTCTTTCCAATTACGCATATCGTGTTGTAAAAGCGAAATGGACCAGCCAGGAGCTTATTTCTTTCCTTGCGGGAATCAAGATCACAGGGATCGATGAAGTCGGTCTGGTCAGCAATATAACCAAGATCATTTCAAATGAGCTGAATGTAAATATGCGTTCTATCAGCTTTGATACAAATGACGGAACGTTTGAAGGAAGTGTTACAGTTTTTGTTCAGGACACAACACACCTTACTGAATTAATGAAAAAGCTTAAGAAGGTGAATGGTGTACTTACTGTTACCCGAATGGACAGCAACTAAATATTCTTACGTTAATAAAAAAGCCCATACCCCTGAATTAGCGGGTTTTGGGCCTTTTTTTTGTTAATATTTAATGAATTTCCAAGCGAATATTTTTGTATTTTTATATTCTAATTCGTTTGGGAACAATGGCTGCTGTTGACACAAAAGAAACCGTTAAACAACTTTTTTCCGATTACCT
>JAJTCJ010000128.1 GCA_021323165.1 Bacteroidota bacterium
TTTAGCGAATGTTTATAAAATGAAAAAGTAAGGGGACTTAAATTAGTACTTTTGAATCATGAACGATTTTAACACCAAAACAGATATCTCCCGCAAACGCTTTGTAAAAGCACCTCACCCCCAACAACTTACGGATATTGGAAAAATGCCTCCGCAAGCTGTCGAACTTGAAGAAGCTGTACTCGGAGCTTTAATGCTTGAAAAAGATGCACTAACAAATGTAATTGACATATTAAAGCCTCAGAGTTTTTATAAAGAAGCTCATGAAAGAATTTTTTCTGCCATTGAAAGGCTTTTCACACGATCAGAGCCTGTTGACATATTAACTGTAACTCAGGAACTTAAAAAAACCGGAGAGCTTGATATTGTTGGCGGTGCTTATTATATTACTCAGCTTACAAACAGAGTTGCTTCAGCTGCAAACGCTGAATTTCATGCCCGTATCATATCCCAAAAATACATTCAGCGTGAACTGATACGCACTTCAAGTGAAACAATTCGTGATGCATACGAAGAAAGCTCTGATGTATTTGATCTGCTTGACAGGGCTGAAAAAGGCTTGTTTTCTATTGTTGAAGGTAACATACGTAAGAATTACGATAAGATGCATACCCTTATCAAGAAGGCGATCGAACAGATCGAAGTAGCTAAGAACAGAAAAGATGGTTTGTCCGGAGTTCCTTCAGGTCTAACTGCATTAGACAGGCTTACTTCCGGATGGCAGAATTCAGATCTTGTAATTATTGCAGCTCGTCCGGCAATGGGTAAGACCGCTCTCGTTCTTACTATGGCTCGTAATGCAGCTGTTGAATTTGGAAAACCGGTTGCCATATTTTCACTGGAAATGTCTTCATTACAGCTTGTAACCCGTTTGATTGCAAGCGAAGCTGAACTTCCGGGTGAAAAATTAAAAAAAGGTACACTTGAAGATCATGAATTCGAACAAATGAATGCCAAGATCAATAAATTATCTGATGCACCTTTGTTTATTGATGACACTCCCGGCTTATCTGTATTTGAGCTTCGCGCGAAAGCCCGAAGGCTAAAAGAACAGCACGGAATTCAGTTGATCATTGTCGATTACCTCCAGTTAATGACAGCAGGTGGTGAAGGAAAAGGTAACCGTGAACAGGAGATTTCAACAATTTCCCGTTCCCTGAAAGGACTCGCAAAAGAGTTGAACGTTCCTGTTATTGCCTTATCTCAGTTAAGCCGTGCGGTGGAAACCCGCGGTGGTGATAAAAAACCTCAGTTATCCGATTTACGTGAATCCGGTGCTATTGAGCAGGATGCCGATATGGTAATGTTTATTCACCGCCCTGAATATTATGGTTTGACCGAAGACGAAACCGGAATGCCTACTGCCGGTATGGCTGAATTGATTGTGGCAAAGCATCGTAATGGACCTGTTGATTCTGTAAAAACCCGTTATATCGGTCAATACACTAAATTTGCAGATCTTGACACATTGGACTCAAATCCGGAATACGGTTCTTCAAGCAAGGGACTTTCACCAAGCAATGATTTTGACAATCCGGTTAACTCCGTGATCAGAGGATCCAAAATGAATGATATCGAAGAAGATCACCCATTTTAAAATGAAACGCATCTCACTTTTATCTTTATTTTTCTTTGTTGTTCTCGCAACAAAAGCTTCCTATATCCTTATTCCGATGGATACAGAGCAAAAGAATCATTTGAAAGCTTATGGGATTGCTTATTGGGTTTTAAGACATGATGTAGAGGTTCACTGGCTTTTGAACTATCGGGGTGGCAGCTTTATGATAAAAGATGCGAAAGAGATAGAGAATGAATGCACCATAAGAGGAGTATCCTTCGAATTGATAGCTGACGCGAAATCAGCTGCAATACTTGAAGAAATTGCTAATCCGGAAGTTAATATGGAAGATGTTAAACTGGAAAAAGCACCTAAAGTTGCAGTTTACTCACCTAAGATGAAGCAACCATGGGATGATGCCGTAACTTTAGTTTTGACTTATGCCGAAATTCCGTATGATGTAATTTATGACGAAGAAATTATTCAAGGAAAGCTTCCATTGTATGATTGGCTTCACTTACATCACGAAGACTTTACAGGTCAATATGGGAGATTCTGGGTAAGTTATAGAAATGCATTATGGTACCAGGAACAGCAAAGAACACTCGAAGCCAGCGCTCATGCATTAGGATTTAATAAAGTTTCGGAGATGAAGCTCGCAGTTGCTCTTAAGATCAGAGATTTTACTTCGGGAGGAGGATTTCTCTTTGCCATGTGTTCAGCTCCTGATTCTTATGATATTGCTTTAGCAGCAGAAGGTATTGACATCTGTGAAAGTATGTTTGATGGTGACGGGACCACTCCTAATTATAGTTCAAAAATTGATTATTCAAAGACATTCGCGTTTACAAATTTTTCTTTGAGCACGAATCCAAATGAATATGCGAAATCGAATATAGATACATATCAGTCAAGAGAAAAAAAACACGGTGTTACAAAAGCGAATGATCTTTTTACTCTTTTCGAATTTTCAGCAAAATGGGATGTTGTTCCTACAATGCTTTGTCAGAATCACGAACAGGTTATAAAAGGATTTTGGGGCCAGACTGTAGGATTTGATAAATCATTTATTAAGCCGAATGTACTGATTCTTGGAGAAAACAAGGCGGCTAATGAAGCTCGCTATATTCATGGAGAATATGGGAAAGGGACTTTCACTTTTTATAGCGGGCATGATCCTGAAGATTATCAGCATAGAGTTGAGGATCCTCCAACTGATCTTAACCTTCATCCAAATTCCCCTGGCTATAGGTTAATTCTCAATAACATACTTTTTCCGGCTGCTAAAAAGAAAAAGCAAAAAACCTGATCAAAGAAGATTAATTATCTCCTCAAGCTCAGTATTGTTAATCGGCTTTACTAAAAAACCTTTCATATTTGTTTTTCTGGCCCTGTCAATAATAGCTTCTTCTGAATTTCCGGTACAATAAACAACAGGAATACTTGCAAATTTTTCGATTTCAATCATCGTCTCTATTCCATCCATGTCTCCTTCGATCCTAATATCCATCACTATAAGGTCAGGGGAAAAATCTTTAACTGCATTTATAGCCGCCTTCCCACTACCTACAGTTACAACCTCAAATCCTTTCTTCTGCAGGAATTTAACCTGAACCAAAGCAATGATATATTCATCTTCAACTATCAGAATTTTTTTCATAAACTATGCTCAAATGTAAGAACCAATTTAGTTCCATTATCATTTATTATCTGATGATTGCCTTTGAGTTGTTTCACGAAAGCATCTATCAATGTCATTCCTATTGACTTAGAATACAGGTCCACATCCCTGTTGATACCCTTGCCGTTATCTGTGATCATGAGCACACAGTTTTTTCCCTCTTCATAAAATTTAATATTTATTTCACAATGAGTTTGTTTTAAAAATGCATGCTTGTAGCAATTCGTGATTACCTCGTTCACTAATAATCCGCATGGAATAGCCTGAATTACATTTAGAAATATTTTTTCAGCCTCAATACTTATTTTAACGGTAAAGGCAGCAGCCTGATAGGTCTTTTGTATTTCCTGAAGAAGTGTAGCGATATATTTTCCAAATTCAATTTGAGAAACGTTCTCATATTTATACAACGCTTCATGAATTAAACTCATTGATTTGATACGGCTTCTACTATCGTTGAGAATATCTTTTATTCTCTTATCCTCATTCATCATAGCCTGAAGATCAAGCATTCCGGATACAACCGCCAGGTTATTTTTAACACGATGATGGGTTTCTGATAATAGAGTTTCTTTATCCTTTAATAGAATATGAAGCTTAGATTCGGTTTCCCTTCTCTCATTTATCTCAGTAAGCAGTAATTGATGTTTTACTTCCAGGTCCTTATTACTGATCGATAGCTGCTCATTAACTTTATTATTGAATTCTGAAAAGAATGCCACTAATAACAGACAAAAAGAAAGTGCAAGAACAATATTTACAGGATAAAGAACTTTATTTATTTGATAAGGAACATCTGAAAGCATTCTAAAATCTGCAGAATTTAAACATATTAAGGTGACTACGAAACTCAGATGCAGCAAAAAGCCAAAAAATATTTTTCTTTTTTCTGTAAAATCAAAAATGGAAAAGACAATTAGAGGACTTGTGAAATAATATAAATGAAAACCTGAATCGAATCCATAAAGGAGACTAAGATAAAAAACAGATAAACCTGTAGCAACAAGAATCAGAACCTTGGCTGTATCCAGATATAATTGCTGAATACACCTATGACTAATTAAATAAAAAATCAATCCGACTAAAAAAACTGTTGCCGATTGATAAAATTTAAACCAAAAAGAGAATACTATGAAGGGGAGGCTATAAGTAATGCACAGTAAATTAAATCTGTTTAGAATTTTTATTCTACTTGTACCTTCTACACTGAAATACTTTGTTCCAGAATGAATATTATCATTATAAGCTTCCATAGAATCTGTTAAGTAATCGAATATACAAAAAACAGATTCAATTGATCTGTTCTAGTCAAAGAACTTCCAGGAAACTCCTAATTTAAAGGTTCGATCCGGATAAGGATAATCAGGAGTGATCATATACTTATTCCCGCTCCAACCACTATTCAAATGATCTATCTTAAAAAAGATCCTTACATTTTTTACTTGTGCGTTAATGAAAAAATCTATAAAAGGATAATTACCTGTTTTTTTATCACTCTGCAAATAAAACTGGCCCGTTGCAGGCATGTAAGAATTTGCATAGTATGATGATGTAAAAAAAAGAGAAGCTCCAACCTGAACTAATAAAGCATTCTTCAAAAGGTTATTTTCATAATAAAGAGAATGTTCTAGTATATAGTCAGGAATCCTAATAATAGACGAGTCTGGGGCAATTTGATAAATTATTTTATTATCCAAATGCCAATTAAAAAGGGAAAAATCTTTATTTAAAGTTGCAGATAGAACCGAAAGAGATCCATTATACATTCTTGCAACCGCATAATTATCAAAATAAGCAACATTTATGTATTTACTATAGGTAACGTTTATGTTGAAATCGTATTTATTGTTTTGAAAAAAAGCTTGTGCGGAATTATTTGTAATTTTTTTAAAATCATTATCCCACAAAAAATGATTAGATCTGTATTTATTATAAATAAAATCTGTTTCCTGACGTTGTGTTCGGGCATTAATCCCAAGGACGTAATTATTGATTTGTTTTTTAATGGAGCCTGAAAGCATATAATCCCCTAGGTTGTAACCATTAACCACATATTTACCAGTTATATTCCAGAAAAAAGAATGATTGGAATATGTGTTATAAAGTTCTGCACCAATAATAATATTATTAAAAGTACTATCGATTGATCTTTGCTTCACACTTATAAATTGATGCTTAACATTCAACCCTAAACCAATAATATCTGATAAACCTCTGTGTTTTAGGTTATCCAGCCGTTTCCAGGCGATTTCATTTTCAATATTGTAATAAAAAGAGGAATCGAAGGTCTTAATTGTATCATAAAACACCTTCGAGTAAAAACCGGACATAGGATCATTATCTTCATATTTAAAGTAGTTAGCATCAAAGCGGGAAGTAAGAATTAATCTGCTATGGGGAATTATATCAGGTTTTGAAGTATCTTTTGAATTTCCACCGAAATTTAATATTTGCTTTAAAACAACATTAAAATTTCCTACACTTTTTTTGGCTGAAGCTAATTTAATATCTAACAACTTTTTATCAATAGATCCTCCATTCTCAAAAACGGAATCACTCTGTATCCCTCCATTTTCAGCATTTTTATAACTATTAAGCGCGATGCTGCCAATCAACCAATATTTATTATTATCGCTTTTATAATTTGTGGTTAAGCCTATTGAATTATCATTAGTATTTTGTCTTAAATAAACTCCTTCAGATCGGATCCTTAAAAAATCAACGGATAGATTCCAATTCTTTTTTATATTATAGGAAAATATCATCTTAAATAATTGTTCTCTTTTTGTTCCCATTACATAGAATATATCAGTGTATGGAGCACGGGTATTATAAAAAAGAACCTTTTGATCAGAAAAAAAATAAGTTTGATAATTATTCTTATAATAATTAAATCCTATGGCAGATGAGAGAGGAGAATATGATAGATCATTAAAAACTAAACCTGTATTCCCCAAATTATTTTTAGGAATATATTTATGGAAATTTTTTAAAGAAATATTTATCTTATTAATAGAATCTAAATACTCAAATTGATTCAGAGTAAAATAGGAAGTTACGGTTGGTTTGAGGTAATTTGTACTTAGTGTGTCGTTTTGACCTTGTACGGAGAAAGGAACATAAATTAGAGCAAAAAAAATAGTTCTTATGAATATTCGCATTTATTAATCAATAATTTGTGCAAAATTAAACATAATAAAATAAAAAAGCCTCAATTCAATAAAGAATTGAGGCTAATTTAAAAGTGGCAACGACATACTCTCCCACATGTTACTGTAGTACCATCTGCGCTGGTGAGCTTAACTTCTCTGTTCGGAATGGGAAGAGGTGGACCTCACCGCTATAGTCACCTAAAATCATTGTTCCGTTTGTGCGGAACCTAATAAGATTGACATAATAAAGAAAGAAAATACAATATAAATAATATTACAATATAAAATAGAAAACTTAATAAGAAAGCTAACGGGTAATTAGTATTGCTCAGCTTTGACATTACTGTCTTTACACTTGCAACCTATCAACGTGGTAGTCTTCCACGACCCTTTAAAGAAATCTTATCTTGAGATGAGTTTCGCACTTAGATGCTTTCAGCGCTTATCTCATCCGAACATAGCTACCCTGCGGTGCAGCTGACGCCACA
>JAJTCJ010000129.1 GCA_021323165.1 Bacteroidota bacterium
ACTTTTCCTTAAAAATGGGACGCGAAGATAAGTACTTTTTTACTTTCCGCAAAATAATTAACATTTTATTGTTGAAAATGAGCAAGAAAGAAGTGTTTTAATAGCCATTTTCCTTCGCTGACAATTTTTCTCCCTTTTTCCTTTATTTAAAACCGAGGACTAAGGACTGACGAAAATCATACGTTTAGAGGCATTCTAAATAAGGTGTCTGACAATAGTATGACAATTAAAAGCCCCTAAAAGCCGAATTTTGCATAAATAAAAGGAGCAAAACCCTGTGAACAGGATAAAGATAATAGCATTTACTCATAAAACTACTGATATTAATGATATCGGGAAGCTTCATATTGATGAGATTCAGTTAAATTCACGTCTTAACGCACTTAAGAAGGATATTGACGCGGATGAGCTTTTTTATCTGTCAACCTGCAACAGGGTTGAGTTCATGCTAGTTACTGAAAAGGCGCTTGATAAAGCTTTTCTCCTGCATTTTTTCACTTCTTTTAATCCTTCTTTCTCTCATGAGGATCTTTCATGGGCAATGGAAAATGCAAGGGTTTTTGAAGGAGACGAAGCTCTTCAGCACTTATACAGCGTTGCTTCTTCTATTGATTCTCTTGTGGTTGGGGAGCGTGAGATCATTACTCAGGTGCGCAATGCTTATGAGAAATGCAATGATCTGGGCCTTACCGGAGATCTGATCCGGCTTGCGATCAAAAGTACCATTGAAGTAGCAAAAGAAGTTTATACTCATACTAATATTGCACGTAATCCTGTTTCAGTTGTTTCATTGGCTTACCGCAAGCTGCGTTCGCTGAATGTAAAGCTCGATGCACGTTTCCTTATTATAGGTTCAGGTGTTACCAACACCAATATGGCTAAATATCTTAAAAAGCACAAATTTGCCAATTTTACTGTGTTTAACCGTACTCTTGAAAATGCTCAAAAACTTGCCTCTGAACTGAACGGTAAAGCTTACCCTTTATCTGAGCTGGAAAATTATAAAGAAGGTTTTGATATTATAGTTACTTGTACCGGTGCTGCCGAAAGTGTGATCACTCCTTCTATATATAAGAATCTTGTCGGGAACGATAAATCCAAGAAGGTTGTTATCGATTTAGCAATTCCTAACGATCTGGATGCTGAGATCCTTAATAACTATGATGTGAACCTGATCGCTGTCAATAATCTTCAGGAAGTAGCAAAAGAAAATTTACTTGCACGCGAACAGGAAATGGAAGCCTGCAGGATCATTATAAATAAGAACATCGAAACTTTCCGCCAGACAATTAAAACAAGGAAGGTTGAGCTTGCAATGAGTGAAGTGCCGAAGAAAGTGAAAGAGATCCGTGATATGGCTATGAATGAAGTTTTCTTTAAAGAGCTTAGCAGTATGGATGCTCAATCAAAAGAAGTTCTCGAAAAGATTGTTTCCTACATGGAAAAGAAATACATAAGTGTTCCGATGAAAATGGCGAAAGACATTTTGATCGAGGATGCAAAAACCAAATAAAGAGAAGCCCGAAAGGGCTTTTTTAAATGTATAACGCTTTATGCCAGTTGGAATAAGATCCCTCGGGCAGGCTCGGGATGACAAATGCAGCAGTTTGTCATTCCGACCCCTTCGGCAAAAGCTCAGGACAGGCTACGCGGAGGAATCTTATTCTGTGCGTAGATGGTGCGCAAACTCGCATCGAGTTATTAAATATTACTTATTACATATAAATTGGAAAATAGAAAAATAATAATCGGATCACGCGGAAGCGATCTTGCTTTATGGCAGGCAAATTATGTTTTACGTAAAGTTCAGAAATTAGGACTTACAGCTGAAATAAAGATCATAGTTACGAAGGGTGATGCGATCCAGGATCTGAGTTTTGATAAGCTTGAAGGGAAAGGTTTTTTTACAAAAGAGATTGAAGATGCTCTAATCAATAAAGAGATCGATCTTGCAGTACATTCTCACAAAGATCTTCCGACAACATCTCCGGAAGGATTGATCATTGCTGCAGTTTCTGAAAGAGAAGATCCGGCTGAACTTGTTCTGATCAGAAAAGAAAGCATTGATAATGGTTTAAAATTTTCTTTTAAAAAGAATGCAGTTGTTGGGACTTCTTCTGCAAGAAGGAAATCACAGCTGCTTGCTTTCAGAGGGGATGTTAAAATAGAAGACCTGAGAGGGAATGTTCCTACACGTATCCAGAAATTACGCGATAAGAAGTATGATGCTATCATGCTCGCAAATGCAGGTGTGGAGCGACTCAAAATTGACCTTAGCGAATTCAAAGTGCTGCGTCTTGATCCGAAAGAGTTTATTCCTGCTCCAGCACAAGGTGTGTTAGGATTGCAGATCAGGGAAGATGATCATGAATTATTTCAGTATATCCATAAACTGACTTCCGAAAAAGTTGAAAGTACGATCGGAATCGAAAGAAAAATATTAAATCTTTTTGATGGTGGTTGTCAGCTTCCATTGGGAGTTTATTGCATCAAAGAAGATAATAAATTCAAGGTTTGGACCTCCAAGTCTGAATCGTGGGATGCAATGCCTAAGAGGATTTATCGCGAATCATTTACAGCTGACGGATTTGCTCAGAAGATCGTGGATCAGTTAAATACAGTTAAACCTGTTTCTGTTCTTATTACTCGTGATCTTAACGAAGATTCTTTCTTTAAAAAAACGCTTGAAGGCAATGGTTACAAAGTAGAAGGAATTTCATTCATTGAAACAAAAATGATAAAGATTGAAAAGCTTCCGCTGACAGACTGGGTGTTTTTTGCGAGCAGTAATGCAGTTGATCATTTCTTCAGCCAGAATCCTGAATTAAAGCCAAAGGTTAAGTTTGGAGTGATTGGAAAATCAACAGAGTTTTCATTGAAAAAACATAACCGCAATGCTGCTTTTGTAGGAAGTGTCAATGATACAAAAGTTGTGGGGAAGAAATTCGCAAAGAGCGTTGGATCAGAAACTGTTCTTTTTCCTCAGGCAAAGGGTGGATTAAGAACAATTCAACAGCAGTTTGAAGATTCATCTAAGCTTACAGATCTTGCTGTTTATGAAACGGTAAAAAAAGAAAATGCTGCATTGCCGGAAGCTGATGTGCTTGTATTTACTAGTCCTTCCAACGTAGAATCGTTCTTTGAGAAAACGAAAATTAAAGCTGGACAGAAAGTGATTGCAATCGGTGCATCAACAGAAAAAAAATTAAAACAATTCGGAGCAGAAGATTGCGTGCTGCCCGTATCCTTTGATGAGGTGGGATTAGCGGAAGCTGTTTTCGGGATATAATGGAACGCAGATTTTTATGGTCTTTATGATTTAAAAGGATTTATATTATTATATGAATACTATCGAAAACTATCTTCATTCTGATCTTACCGGTTTAATTATCAAAGCGTATTATAATGTTTATAATAAACTCGGTTATGGTTTTCTTGAAAAAGTTTACGAAAATGCACTTATAGTTGAGTTGGAAAAATTTGATTTAAAGTGTGAAAAGCAAAAAGCAATTAAAGTTTATTATGATGAGATTAACGTTGGCGAATATTTCGCGGACTTAATTGTTAATGATTCTGTTATTATTGAATTGAAAGCAGCAGAATGTCTTGTTGAAGAGCATGAAGCCCAATTGGTGAATTATTTAAGGGCAACAGATATCGAAATTGGCTTGTTGTTGAATTTTGGAAGAGAAGCCCAGTTTAAACGCAAAGCGTTTAGTAATAAATTTAAAAATCATAATCCACAAGAGATTAATCAGCGCTTATCTTAAAAATCATAAAGATCAGCGTTCCATTAAAAATAAAACATGTTACAACGTCCAAGAAGACTTAGAAAAAATCCAATCATCCGTGAGATGGTTGCGGAAACCCGATTATCAAAAGACATGTTCATCTACCCTTATTTTGTGGTGGAAGGAACTAACATTGTTCATCCTATTGATGCGATGCCAGGAATAAGTCATTTCTCTGTTGACGCTTTATTAAAAGATGTTGAAACCGGATTAAAGTCAGGCATCAATAAGATCCTTCTCTTTGGAGTTGGTGAAGAAAAAACAACTGATGCGTCTTCTTCTTTCAGCAACAATTCAATTGTAGTAAAAGCAGTAAAGGCATTAAAAGAAAAATTTGGTGATAGTTTATATGTGATCACTGATGTTTGTGTATGTGCGTATACTACACACGGACATTGCGGGATCCTGCACGATGATTATGTTCACAACGATTCATCTGTTGAAGTGCTTGCTAAAATGGCATTGTCACATGCTCAGGCAGGTGCAGATATGGTTGCTCCAAGTGATATGATGGATGGCAGGATTGCAGCAATGCGTGAATTGCTTGATAAGAATGGTTTTGAAAACACCGCTATCATGTCTTACTCTATAAAATACGCTTCAGCTTATTATGGTCCTTTCCGTGAGGCAGCTGATTCGGCTCCTCAAAAAGGTGATCGTAAATCTTACCAGATGGATTTCAGGAACGGTAATGAATCTATGACTGAAGGATTGCTTGATGAAGTGGAAGGGGCTGATGTATTAATGGTGAAGCCGGCTTTAGCTTATATGGATGTGATCTTTAACTTAAGACAAAATACATTGTTGCCGATCGCTTGTTACAATGTTTCAGGAGAATACTCAATGGTAAAAGCTGCTGCAGCTAAAGGCTGGATAGATGAGAAGAAAATTGTAATGGAAAATATGTATGCTTTTGCAAGGGCAGGAGCGAACCTGATCATTACTTATCACACGAAGGATATTCTTGAGAAAAAATGGTTGTAATTGGTTGATTGGAAAATTAGTTAATTTGGAAATTTAGGCCAAGCCTGAAAAAAAATTAGTTGAGCAATTTAAACACAGCCTAAATAACCAATAACAATTAACTAATAACTTTTTCCCATTACCTTAGGAACTTTAAAATAATCCGAATCTTTCTTGGGTGCATTCTTCAAAGCTTCATCCTGAGTGATGATATGCTTTACATCGTCTTCACGAAGAACATTCGTTTCTTCACTCATGTAGATCAACGGATCCACACCTGTAGTATCCAGCTCATTCAGTTTGTCGATAAAACCAAGCATGTTGTTCATGTCTTTGATCATTTCCTCTTTCTTAGCTTCGCTTTCAAATTCAAGTCGTGCAAGGTGAGCTATCTTATCTACTGTTTCTTTATCAATCTTCATTTTCTTTATATTTATTGTGCGTTGTCATTTCGAGTGCCCTTCTTTTCAGAAGGGTGTATCGAGAAAGTGTGGAGGCCTAATCTGTTTATGCTTGCCCGCTTTCTCGATACTCTCCACTTCGTTCCGAACTCGAAATGACCTCGCCCGGAATCATCAACAATTCTTATTATACTTATCCAACTCCGCCTGGATCACATCATATACTTTGGTCCGTAAAGATACTAAATCCTGCTCAGTCATGCCAACAGTTGAGATAGGTTCGTGCACCACAACCTTGCTGATCCCGGGTTTGCCGAATGATTTAAAAAAACCTCCGTTCTGAAGTAGTTTCCAGTTGTTAAGGAAAGTAACAGGAACGACTGGGACCTGTTTTTCAATCGCTAGTTTAAACGCTCCGTTTTTAAAGCCCCTAAGCTTTCCGAAGTTTGAGATAGTTCCTTCCGGAAACAGGAATACGCTGTGGCCTCTGTCTATATCTGACGCGGCACGCATGAATGCTCGGTGTGAAGCTACATTGCTTTTTCTATCAACAAGAATATTCATCTCTTTAAAAAAAATCCTGAAAAGAGGCGCTTTATTAAGTTCCTGTTTCCCCATGAAAACGAAATAGTTCGGCACCACCAGATAACTTGCAATTATATCGATATAAGAAACATGATTGCCGCAATAGATACATGTTTTAGGAAGCTTTTCTTTAGGAATTTTCCGTGTGATTTTCAGGAATAATCCCGGTATCAGCATGATCCATGCTGCCCAAAATTTTTTCAAACGAAATGCTGTTGGAAACCACTCTCTCCTGGAAAGAAAAATTGAGAATAGGGGATAAAGCACGATCAATCCTAGTATGAAATTGAGCAGGAACAGCAATTTCCATATTGTACGCGGTATGATCCTTAAATAACCCATGGAAAGCAAAAGTAACAAAAAAAGAGGCCTGAAGAGAGAAATAAAAGGTCATAACCGTTTGTTAACTTATCATTTTCTCATTCAGTTAATTTCCTAAATTTGAGCTGAATAAAAACAATAAGATGTCAAGAATACTTACAGGAATACAGAGTACCAACATACCGCATTTAGGAAATATACTGGGCGCTATTATGCCCGCTATTAAGTTATCAGAAGAATCAGGAAACGATTCCTTCTTCTTTATTGCTGATCTTCATTCCCTTACTTCCATAAAGGATGCGCAATTTATTAAAGACAGTACAGATGCCGTTGCTGCAACCTGGTTAGCTTTTGGTTTTGATACTGAAAAAAATACTTTTTACCGTCAGAGTGATGTGCCTGAAGTATGTGAACTAACATGGTATCTGAACTGTTTCACTCCATTTCCGATGCTTGCTAATGCACATTCATTTAAAGATAAATCAGAACGTTTATCGGATGTAAATGCAGGTTTGTTTACTTATCCTGTTTTGATGGCTGCGGATATAATTTTGTACGATGCCAACTTTGTTCCTGTAGGCAAAGATCAGGTCCAGCACCTGGAAATGACAAGAGATATTGCTGAAAAATTCAATAATAAATACGGTGATGTGTTTGTGGTTCCGGATGTAAAGGTGGACGAATCTGTTATGATCGTACCGGGAATTGACGGACAAAAGATGAGTAAATCATATAATAATTTCATTAATATTTTTCTTCCTGAAAAGGATTTGAAAAAAGTGGTGATGAGTATTGTAACAGATGCCACACCCAACCGCGTTGTACGATCTTATGCTAACCAAATTTAAAACTCAGAGAGAAACGTATACTTATTACATGAATAACCGTTCTGAGTTGGATGCACGCTTGGCGATTGGCGCAGAAAAGGCACGTGTAATTGCTAGAGCGACCTTAAATCGTGTTAGAGCAAAACTGGGATTTAAGATCTAATCAGGAATTACTGCTTCTATAGTTTTTGGTCCGTATGGATCGTCCATTCGTTCTTCCGCACTTATATGGCCGTCAACGTATATGTACATTTTATAGGAACCTCCTGAACCACCTTCCAATGTTAAGAATACTGTTGTGTTGGGTTTTCGTTCTATTGTCGAAGAACTCCAGCCTGAGCCTGTTATAGGTCCTGCTGTTGCAGTTGAATTATCACTCGAAGAATATTTAACAGCATATGTAGGACTCCCTCCGATCACGGTAACTTTATACATTACCTGATGATTGCTGTCTTCTTTCTTACATGAGTTGAAAACTGTGAGAATGAATGTTATGTAAAATAAAGTTCTCATTATTTAATTTGATAACTGTTTCATGGGACTGTGTCATGGTCATCCTGCCCCGCACATGCGTGATCAGGGTCCGCGCGCAGATTCTGAAACAAGTTCAGAATGACTCGTTCGCGCTAACTAAGAATCTATTTTATCCCGTATTTTTTCTTATATTTTTCATGAAGGGCCTGTTGATCATTATTAAGATCAAGAAGATTCCCTTTAAGAAACGCTTTTTCAACATTGTTGCTTCTCATGTCCAGTGCATCTCCTGTAGAGATAAAAAGATTAGCATCTTTCCCCGTTTCCAGGCTTCCGGTTATTTTATCAATCCCAAGGATCTTTGCAGCATTCAAGCTAACCGACATTAATGCCTGTTCTTTTGTAAGTCCGTAAGCAGCTGTTGTTCCTGCAAGAAATGGCAGATTACGTGCTCCTGGCGCTTCCATATCCCCTTCATTGTTAAGGCAGAATAGTACACCTGCTTTAAATAGCAATGCAGGAAGTTTGTATGGCTGATCAACATCATCATCTGCCCGATCCGGAAGATCATGAACACGGCCTACCATTACAGATATATTATTTTCCTTAAGAAGATCAGTTAACATATAGCTGTCTCTGCCGCCAACTAAAACAACCCTGGTAATGGAATTAGATTTTGTAAAGTTAACTGCTTCAATTATTTCTTTTATATTATTAACATGAATGTACAATGCCGATGTTCCATCAAATAGACCTTTCATAGATTCAAAACGCAGATTCTTCTCTTCTTTCGTTTCCGATTCATGATATGCTTTAGCATCTCCAATCATCTTTTTGAGCTCATTAGTTAAGCGATCATAATCTTTGTTTTTTTCATAAGGACCGAAGGCATTTATTTCTTCATTGTATTTACGGGTTTGTAATCTCGGCCAGTTAACATGAATTCCATCGTCAATTTTATAGGCGGCATCTTCCCAGTTTTCTCCCTGAAGCATAAGTACACTTGATGTCCCGGAAATTAGTCCGCCTCTCGGTGTTACCTGGGCTAACAGAACTCCATTAAAACGAACTGTCGGGATGATCTTTGAATCAGTGTTATATGCAATCAGTGAGCGCACATTTGGAAGGCTTGTTCCGGTTTCTCTGAAATCATTCGTTGCTCTGACTGATTCAATTTCGGTTAATCCGAGAGTAGAATTCGGAGCGATCATTCCCGGATAAATATGTTTACCGGAAGCATCAATAATTTCATCATAAGCAGACTTGTCTAACTTAACAGTTGTTGCATCTGCAACAAGCGTTATTTTTCCGTCTTTGATTCCGACCACAGAATTCTCTATCACTTTTTCGTTGCCGATGTGGGCAATGCCATTCATGATGAGAATGCCTTTTGTTTGAGCGACAATTAACGAGGTAAGTAATAATAAGCAAGTTGTTAAAAGTGTTTTTTTCATTTTTGTATTTTTAAATAGGATTAATATATCCTGATCAATCATAAAAATCTTAATAATCTGCGTTCTATTAAATGCGTTACTCCTCCATTAAATAATCTTCCTGCATACTATCACACTCAAATAATTTTTGTTTTTTCATTGCAGGTTTTTGTGTCGGGGCACCATTCTTTTTCTCATCTACCATTTTCTGTATGATACGTGCTCTTTCTTTCTGGATCTCTTCACGCAGTTTAATGTCTTTCTCATTATCATAATAGATGAGTCCGTCAATTATCGTTTTTTCTGCTTTAGCATATACAGAAAGCGGATTGTCAGACCACAACACAACATCCGCATCTTTTCCCACTTTTATACTGCCCACTTTATTATCAATGTGAAGCAACTTTGCAGGATTTAATGTAACGGTCTTTAATGCTTCTTCTTCGGACAATCCTCCGTATTTAATTGTTTTTGCGGCCTCCTGATTCAAACGTCTTCCCATTTCAGCATCATCAGAATTGATCGCGGTAACAACACCCATTTTTGAAAGCAATGCAGCATTGTAAGGAATCGCATCTTTCACTTCCATTTTATATGCCCACCAGTCGCTGAAGGTAGATGCTCCTGCACCATGTGCTTTCATTTTATCCGCCACTTTATATCCTTCAAGAATATGTGTGAATGTGTTTACTTTAAATCCCATTGAGTCTCCGACATGCATCAGCATATTTATTTCAGATTGAACATAAGAATGACAAGTGATAAAACGTTTTTTATTTAGGATCTCAGCAACTGCTTCCAGCTCAAGATCTCTACGGAATGCAGATGCTGTTTTTGATGATGCAGCAGATTTTTGTTTAGCATCATATTCTTTTGCTCTCGTGAAATAATCATAGTACACCTGTTCAACTCCCATTCTTGATTGAGGAAAACGAATTGTATTCGCATCGCCCCAATTGCTTTGCTTTACATTTTCACCCAGTGCGAATTTTATGAATCCGTCAGCACCTGCAAATTTCATCTGTTCAGGAGATTTTCCCCAGCGTAATTTAATCAGGGCTGATTGTCCTCCGATCGGATTTGCAGAGCCGTGTAATAATTGAGAACAGGTTACACCACCTGATAACTGGCGGTAAATATTTATGTCTTCAGAATTTATCACATCACCCATTCTTACTTCTCCGCTGGATGCCTGGGTTCCTTCATTTACACTGATCAGTGCTATATGTGAATGTTCATCAATGATGCCTGGAGTTAAATGTTTGCCCGTTCCGTCTATTACTTTTGCAAAGGCCAGGCTGCTGGCATTGATATCATCGGCTATTCTAACAATTTTTCCTTCTGTCATGTAAACATCACGGTTCTGTAAAACACCTTCAGGTTCGTTTGTCCAGACAGTTACATGTTTGATGAGAACTGCATCATAACGGGTCTTAAAATCATTTACCACTTTATCGAATCCATCTTTATCATCTGCTTTCTCGCCATAAGCGCAAAATGGATATATCACCTGGCCGAAAGAGTTGGAAAGTTTTTTTGCTGTATCCTTTTTTGTTTCGGTAAGAGATGAAGTATAGGTTGCACTCCAGGTGATCCAGCTACCGTCCGGCAATTGTCCTTTACCGTTCATTGTAAGAGGATCTTTAGTGATAACTCCGCTTAAACGAATTGCACCATTTGCATTTTTAGGATTGAAAAGAATTGAAATTGAGCTGCCGCTAACTACCACAGTTGCCGGAGTTTTTGTTGTATCAATTTGTATTGTAGATTTCAGTTTTTCTGGTTCGCCTTCTATTTTTAATTGATAGGTCACTCTTTCAGGGCCATGTGTGAAATCATAATTCCCGCGGACATCAACAGCATTATAATCACTGAATTTATAGGAAACCCCCTGGATCCAGTTTTCATGTATTATCGTTTTTTCATCAAAAAGATTTCCTGATGTAATTATAAAGTTAGCTATCATCCCGGTTTGGATCTTACCAAGCTTATCGGAAAGATTCAGCAATTCTGCAGGGGTTATAGTAAGTGATCGAAGTGCCTGTTTTTCACTCAAACCATAACTGATGGCCCTGCGGATGTTTTTCCAGAAATCTTTTTTGTCTTTAAGGTCAGAACTTGTGATAGCAAATGGGATTGAATTTTTTTCAAGTGCAAGCGGGTTGGCAGGAGCCAGTTCCCAGTGCTTTAGCTCAGTAAGTGAAACATTGTTTGCGTCATAAGCATCTTCAACATCATAAGGCAATGGGAAGTTTACCGGAATGATCAATTTACAGTTTGTTGCTTTGATATCATCTATTCGCTGATATTCATTGCCCGAACCTTTGATAATGTAATTGATCTTGAATTCATCACCGATCTTATCCGCCCGCATTACATTCAATTTATCTGTGGTTTCAAAGATCTGCGGAAGTGCTTGCAGATTGGAAAATGATTCGAGTGAAATATTATATTCCTTTTTATTCTTGTCTTTTTTGTACCAGTCAGCATCCAGATATGTTTGGCGTAATAACGCAATAGCGCCCATTAATGATGAAGGATAATCTTGAGCAGAACTGCCTTTGTCGAATGAATACATCGCAGCAGCTTTGTCTTTTATGATAAGCATATTCTCACGTCCATCTCCTAAAGCAACAACTGAGGCAGATCCTCTGACAATCCCATCCTTTTGAAAGGTGAGTGCAGCACTAAAACCCATTTTTCTCATTTCTTCTACAGCCTTACTATCATCAGTGAAAATCTTATTAGCTTCTATTTCGGACCTGATGGCAGCATTCCATCCATAAGCCCCTTTTATATTGCTTTCCATCTGCGGTCCCCAGGCAACAGCTTTCTTTATCTCAGGCATGCCGTAACTGGTATAAGCATCGATCAGACCAGGATAAATTGTTTTTCCTTTGAGATCATAGATCACAGCGCCTTTAGGAATGAATATCTTTGAACCTACTGCAGTAATGATTCCGTCTTTAATAATTAGCGTTCCATTTTCAATTGTTGTTTCCGGGTCAACAACGATTTTTGCATTTGCAAAAACATAGGTGCTGTGATTTTTATTTGCTGTGCCGTTAACCGGGAAAGTTTCCTGCGCATGGCCAATTCCTAATACAAGTCCCAAAAAGAGGGTAAATATTTTTTTCATAATTCTGAATGATTCAATTGAATGCATTGATTGTAGATCTGTGTAAAGCAAAAATAACATTAAAAACGGATTTTCTTGCTAGTATGGGATGAACGGTAAGTGCGAGCATTTTTTTATTACTTTTGACAGGACTAA
>JAJTCJ010000024.1 GCA_021323165.1 Bacteroidota bacterium
CATTGGCATAAAATTAACAATAATAAAGCAGAGAAAGAGTTTAATAAAGCAAGAATGGAATGGTATGATCAATGAGTTAAAGAAAACCAAGCAACAGGATGCATATCAGTCGGCCGAACAGGTTCAATTAGTGTACAGCGGTAAAGATTATTTCCAGCAATTGGAGAAAATCATTAATGCTGCGAGGAATGAATTACACATTCAAACTTATATTTTTCAGTATGATGAGACAGGGAGAAATGTTATTGACCTGATCAAAAATGCTGCGCTTAGAAAAGTGAAGATCTATATCCTGCTTGACAGTTTTGGAGCAGGCAGTTTTCCAAAAGTACTCCGAAAGGAATTGACTTCTTTGGGTGTACAAATTCGTTTTTTCGCACCCTTGCTGTCAACAAGCTCATTTTATCTGGGTCGAAGACTTCATCACAAAGTGATTGTTGCTGATAATAAAGTTGCATTAATCGGAGGAATAAATATCGCTGACAAATACAAAGGATCCAATGGCGATCTTCCCTGGCTGGATTATGCAGTTGAGCTCCGAGGACCGATCTGTGCCGGTATTCAAAAATATTGCGAAAATATTTTTCTTAAAAGATCACATCGTAATTTTGTACGAACTGAAGAATTATCAACCGGCAGCCAGGTTCCGGTGCGCATTGCTCTTAACGACTGGCTGCATGGAAGAAACGAAATAAGTAAGGGATATTTACATGCAATTTATAATGCTAAAACAGAGGTCATAATTGTGGGAGGATATTTTATTCCCGGAAGACGATTACGTGCTGCATTAAGAGCTGCAAGTAAACGAGGAGTGAAGGTTAAGATCATACTGGCGGGCATCTCTGATGTGGCATTGGTAGCAAGAGCCACACGTTTTTTCTATTCTTTCCTATTGAGACATAACATGGAACTTCATGAATGGAGACATTCAGTTCTACATGGAAAAGCAGCCGTGGTAGATAATAAATGGTCAACGATAGGTTCCTTCAATCTGAATCACTTAAGCACGTATGCAAGTATTGAAATGAATGTCGAAATCAACTCACCTGCTTTCGCAAATATCTTTTCAAAGCACCTGCATGAAATAATGAGTCGATGCAGAGTTGTGTCGAGAGTGAAGTATGAACAGAAAAACATATGGCTGAATAAATTTCAGAACTGGTTCGCTTTCGGACTGATCCGCGTTTTCTCTTTTTTGCTTACAGTATTTTCCTATCACCGTTTATTCAGAAAATATTTCCTGAACATCAGAGAATATTAAATGATACCGTGAAGTGATCTTCCTTTTTCCCCTAATGCATCTACACGTTTTTCAATTGCAGGATCCTTGATCAAAGGAGGAGCATGATGCGGCTTGATACGTGCATCAATAATAAGTGAGCCTCTGCAGCCCCAATGTTTGTTCTCCGTAAAACTGTTTACTCCGTAGATATCATGAGAAGGATTACTTCTTGTGAAAGTCACCCAAAGAAAATTATTTAAGGTTTTAGAAACAAAATCCGAATCATCACAAAGAACTATTAGTGGAAATTCATTTTCTAATTTGAAATTTGAAATTTCAGATTCCAGGTTCTTTAGTTCACAATCCGCTGATTGTTTGTCAGCATATTTATTTCCCTGAATTGCAATGATCCCCGGCATAACAACCATAGGATTCCTGAAACCATCCGGTAAATTGATTGAAGGCAGCTCGTTCCCAAGCTCCCGTAATTTATTTCCTGCAGCAGCGATCACCACTTTACTTCCACTATTGAGATCTTCACCACTGTAATCTAGTGTATCGATTGTCGTACGAGTGTAAAAATGAAGATCGCGTTTAAGATCAACTCTTTCCAAAACATGCTGAAAATAATCCTTCACATCATGTGTTGTAAGCTTAGGATTATCCTCACCCGCAATAATGAATAGATACTTAGCAAGACTCAACTGCCCGCTTCCTAAAATATGATTAGCGATAGTTAGGATCTCCTGTGGTTTTCTTTCATTATTAAACGGAGTGTAACGCTCACTTCCGATGGCCAGCAGTAATGGATGAACTCCTGATGCATCCACTGCATGCACGTCTTTTAATCCCGGAATTTCTTTTGGAATTGCATTTCCTGTGAGTTCATGAATAAGATTTCCGAAGGCAGTATCTTCCTGTGGCGGACGACCAACAACCGTGAAGGGCCAGATCGCATTCTTCCGGTGATACACTTTGTGAACGCGCATCAAAGGGAAATTATGTTTCAGACTGTAATATCCAAGATGATCACCGAAAGGGCCTTCAGGTTTATTCTCATTCGGATACACTTCTCCTGTTATTACAAAATCTGCCTCAGATGCAATACAAAATCCATCACGATAACAATATTTTATTCTCCTGTTTCCAAGGGCACCGGCAAAGGTAAGCTCACTCATTCCTTCCGGCAAAGGCATTACAGCGCCCAATGTTAAGGAAGGAGGACCACCTACAAAAATGCTCACTTTTAAAGGCTGACCTTTTTTATTTGATTTGGTTTGATGAATTCCAATACCGCGATGCAGCTGATAATGTAATCCTATTTCTTTGTCCTTAACGTATTCATTTCCGCTTAACTGAATGCGATACATTCCTAAATTGGAATTCATGACACCCGGCTTGTCAATGTCTTCGGTATAAACCAAAGGAAGTGTTACAAAAGCTCCGCCATCATCCGGCCAGCATTTTATCTGGGGTAAAGAAGAAATAGTTGTTTCATTCTCAAGAACAGGATTACTAAAACTACTCTTACGCGGAAGAGCGGAGAAAGCTGTCATGCCCACATTGGCATATTTAAAAGGATGTTTAATCGCTTCGATGGGATCATTTTTGAGATCGATAAGCGTTTTTATTTTCTCAAGCGTATCACGAAAAATAAATTTACTTCTGTTGGTATCACCATACAAATTTGAAACAGCGCGGAATTTACAACCCTTTATATTTTCGAAAAGTATAGCAGGACCGTTATTTTCGAATACACGCAAATGGATCGCTGCCATTTCAAGATCAGAACTTACTTCTTCTTTTATCCGGACCAGGTGTCCGTGCTTCTCAAGATCGTTGATGCAATCCTCTGTGCTTTTATATCCCATAAATAATTAATGCGAAACGATAAACTTACTTCTACCAATATTTTTTTTCTCTGATCTTACATCTATAAAATAAATTCCATTACAGAAATTAGAAGTATTGATCTTTAACAACTCCTGCTGATCAGATAATTTCTCACTGAAGAGAATCTTACCTGAAACGTCTGTCACATTTACATAGGTAGAAGGATCAACTTCTTTTTTAATAGCAGAGAGATCAACTGTCAGGGAATTTTTCGAAGGATTAGGATAAATGGTAATATTTCCTTTTCCTGATTTCATGTCCGCCTGAATACCGGTTGCAAAATAATCCCGTATACCAAAAGTATATTCGCCTAACCGCAATGAATCGATGGTTATAATACCGCGCTTATCCGTTAGATTACTCACCGTATTCTTTACATAAGTCGGATATTCATGCCATTCATCAGCCGCATTCCTACGATACATAAGGACTAAACTATCTTCTGTTGTGATGTTCAGTAAATTATCTAACCAGTAATTTCCTGAGAATGCAGATGTCCTTCCATCGTAATTGATAGTAGCTTTCGCGTAAAACGTAGCTGGTAAAATTCCATCCACTTTCCAGTAATGATTAGGTGATATGCGATAAGGCACACCGGGCGTATGGAAAGGATCGGGTGCTGTATAATTATGCTCAACTCTAACAAATGCAGAATCCGTTATTGCAAGAACATTCATCGTCATTTTAGCATTTGCAAAATTACTGCTACCTGTTGTCTTTAATGTTTTGATCTCAGGTGCAACAGCATGACTGATCTTTTCGCCCATATTCAAAGCAACAAAAGCAGGATCGAAAGGAACGGTAAAATTAAACGACATGTTCTGACCCGACATAACAAGCGTTTGTTTTTGCTCTGTCCAGTCATCGGCTTTAAAAGTAATTTCCAGTGGAACATTGTTACCATAATGTGTTGCACCCGTCAGTTTCTGTTTAACAAAAACAGTAACATTATAATTCCCTCCGCCTATCGCGACACTTTGTGTTGAATCAATAGAAAAGTGAAGAAAGCCCGGTTGATGAACCCAATCATCAAAAAAGTCTGTCATATCCATTCCGCTTGCCGCAGAAAGTGCATTTTTAAAATCATCACTTGAAACATCTTTATAATTGTTCTGTGACAAATATGTTTTCACAGAATAAAAGAAAAGACTGTCGCCCATGTAACCGCGCATTGTGTGAGCAACATCCGCACCTTTATTATATACGTGATCACCGTAAGTATACATCTGTGGAATATTTGATAATGGTAAATATCCGCCTTCTTTCACATGAGGAAAATGGAGTACATCTTCATGATTCGTGCGAACACCGCTGAGGTAACTATTATAACCGCTTAAGGCTTCAGAAAAAACGAATTCGCAGTAATGAGCCCAGCCTTCATTCAGCCACATATCTTCAGCCGTGCGGCATGTAGCAAGATCACCGAACCAATGATGAGAAAGCTCATGAGCATAAAGGTTTTGATAAGTTAATGAACCGGTTGCAGTAGATCTCGGATAAGCAATGTTCGTAGCATGTTCCATTGCACCTGAATTAAACGGCACCATGCAGTAACCAACGCGATTCCACATATATGGCCCGAATCGATTTTCAAATGTGGACATTGCAGTGTTAAGATTTACAAACGAATTTTTAACACCGGTTGTATCAGAAGGAACTGCTGCAAGAATAATAGGTATAGGACCATTAAGACCGTTATATGTTTGATTCACTTCTGCGTAGGCAGCAACAGCAACCGATGCAAGATATGTAGGAATAGGTTCATTCAGGATCCATTTACGGGTTCTGAATCCGATAAGATTGGTAGTATCGTGGGCAAGATAACCATTGCAGTAGGATGTCTTTCCTGCATTGGTAGTGATATTAAATTCGTATGAAGAGCGTTCCACAAAATTATCAAAGCAAGGGAACCAAACTCTTCCGTATGTATGAGGCAAAGCACCAAATCCTACTCCTAAATTATATGCATAACCGCTTTGGAAATAAAAACCTCCCCATCCTGTAGGATCTCCCTGCGGTGTACCGTGATATGAAACTTTCAGTTGAACAGTATCATTGACATTAAAGGTAAGTGGAAGATTTACGTTTAACAAAGTGTCATCGTATGTATAGGTAAGATTGTTTCCGTCTATTTCTATCGAGTCAATAATCAGCATTAAAAGATCCAGGTTGATCTTATTGATACCGTTAACCTTTGGAGTAAATTTTACAACAGTATTTCCTTTGATTATGTTTGAAGTAAAATCAGTAATCTCAAGGCTGATATTATAATTCAGAATATCGATAGTGTCGCTTCTGAGATTTGAAGCACGCATTTGTCCGTTATTCATTTCACGTTCATGTGCATGCATTCGCTGTTTCGCTTCCTGATCAGATTGAGAAAAAGAAAGCAATGAAAAAGAAAGGCATAAAAAAGAGATAAAATACTTCATGGGCTCTGATTTAATATTGACCTGAGAAACAAGAAATTTCTGTGATTATCAGGACAATAAATTTACGAAAAGAGGAGATAATAACCTAATCCTACCAGTGCGCTTATAACGATCCAGAGGACGATGTTTACCTTAAAGCGAATCATTGCGAAGAATGAAATAACTACCCAAGAGATATTGAACCAGTTTATATTCTGAAATGAAGACCCTCCTTCAAAGATCACGGCTTTTCCAAGATAAATACATAGACTAAGTATTACTCCAACAACAGCGGCACTTACAACACTGAGCAGCATTTTAATCCGGGGATTATTCTGCGTCCTCTCTATCACAGGAGCACCAATCAACACAAACAAAAAGCTGGGCAGGAAAGTAAACCATACCGTGAGTAACAAACCAATTGTTCCATAAAAAACAGAAAAGTTATAATGATTGTATCCACCCATAAATCCGACAAATGCAAGTACCATGATCAATGGACCGGGCGTTGTCTCACCAAGCGCAAGTCCGTCCAGCATTTGAAGTTCAGTAAGCCAATGAAATTTTTCGACACTTATCTGAGCAACATAAGGCAATATCGCATAGGCACCACCAAAAGTCACTAGTGCAGCTTTTGAAAAGAACATTCCCATGTAAAGCCAGAATTGAGTATCATAAATAAATAATCCGATCAGCACAAAAGGGAAAGCCCATAATAACAACCCGAAGAATAACTGTTTTAATATTCGCATTCCATCAAAACCGGAGTGAGGAATAACACTTGAAGAATTTATGTAGAATCCTTCTTCCAAAGAAGCCTGCATCTCTTCAGAATTTGATTTATCCAGTAAAGCTGAATATTTATATCGTACCGCAAAACCAATTATTAATGCACATATAATAATTATCGGAAACGGAATGTTAAGAAAAGTGATAGCGATAAAACTTAAAATTGCAATCAGATAATACATCCAGTTTTTAAGGGACTTCTTTCCTATCCTGATCAAAGCGACAATGATTATTGCAATGACAGCCGGTTTTAAACCATTAAGCATGGAGCTCACTACAGGCTGATCCCCAAACAAAACATAGACAATACTCAAACCAAGCATTATAAAAACTGAAGGAAGAACAAAAAGAATTCCGGCTACCAACCCACCGCGGACACCGTGAAGCAGCCAGCCTGTATACGTAGCAAGTTGCTGTGCTTCCGGACCCGGAAGAAGCATGCAATAATTAAGAGCGTGTAAAAATTTAGAATCGGAGATCCATTTTTTCTTCTCCACAAGAAACTGATGCATAATAGCTATTTGTCCGGCCGGACCTCCAAAGCTGATGAAACCAAGCTTTAGCCAAAATAAAAATGCTTCTTTAAAAGAAGGTGGCTTGTTATCACCAATCATTTGCTCTTTTATAGTTGAAACCTTCTTTCATATATTTACCATTGTACTTTCCATCAACGCAGGCATAAAAGGTTCCGTCTGCATTTTTAAAATACAATACTCTCTGAGGGAAATCATGTGTTGGATTTTCAAACACTGCAGTATCGTTTTTAAAGCCTGAGAATTTAAATTCAATTGCTGATGTTGCTCCTTTTAATGTTGCAAGGTAAAAGATCCCATCCTCACGTTCAACGATCTGAATATTTTCAGTAAAGACAGTGTCTTTTCCTGTCCGTACTCCTCCTCTTCCATCCAATAACTTACCATTGAGAGGCTTCCATTGTTCAAATACCGGAACACTGTCATATTTACCAACCCATTCACCAGAAAGCCATGAAAAAGATTCGATACTTTCTTTTTTACTGCAGCCTGCTAATGCGATTACAATTCCTAAGCAAATTAATTTTTTCATATTTAATTAAATAAAAACATCCCGTAAAACGGGATGGAGGTTATTTTTTTTCTTCGAACATTTCTTTCATGGCACCAAGGTAATACGTATTCCAACCTTCGGTGATTGTGCTGAGTGATTTTTCAGGAACATCTTCATGCAATAATTCCACAAGTGTTTTCTTTCCTTTTGCTTTTAATGTAAATGTAACTTTTGAAGGTGCATCCCATTGATCATATGACCATTCCTGAACCAGCTTTTTATCTTTAATTACTTCAAGATTCTTTCCAAACATTTGTCCGCCCCACAATGTAAAACTGTCTCCTACATTCGCGCCCATTTTAGCTTCATCCTTACTCCATCGCTGAATAATTTCAGGATTAACGAGCGCTTCAAAAACCTCTTCCGGTGTGGCATCCATCTCATATTTTTGTTCGATCGTTGGCATTTCCATATGTGTTATTTATTTAAGCAAATGTAATCAAATTTGTTTGAATTACCGGGTGTGATGGAACGCGGATTTAGCTGATTTTTATGATATGAACGGATTGCTTTTTTGTCAAACTGAGCGCAGCCGAAGTATCTTCTGTGAAAGAAGCGGAATTCATGTGAAGTGGAACGCAGATAACACGAATTTTTATGATTAAAAACGGATAGCAGTGTTTATAAGCCGCAGATGCGTAGATTAAAAATCCTTTCAGATTATATCGCTTCGCAGTTGATTTATAAAACAGATGTTAATTCGGAGCGTCATTGCGAGGACTTTTCGCCCGTGGCAATCTCATTTACCTTCTGTTAATGGTACGCAGATGTTCACTGATCATTTAAGATCAAAAATGATAGCGAGGGTATGATTGACTTATGAGAAAATTATGATTTGTTAATCGGAATCCAGGTTAAATCTTATTGGTGATTGAGACCATCGAAATCACCCTGACGTATTTTGCCGCAGATTCGCAGATTAAAAATTCTTGCAGATTATATCTGCTTCGCGATTGATTTTAAAACGGATGCTTAATTCGAAGCGTCATTGCTAGGACTTTCGTCCGCGGCAATCTTCTACAATGAACATTAATCTTACCGGCTAAAACGGTTTCGCTATCGCATCCGTAACATCCATCTGATACATCAGATCATTGTAAATGTTTTGCTCAGACAAATAAACGATTTCGTACCCCTGACCAGTATATCCTTTCATTTTACTTTCCGGAATATATGGTTCGAAAATAATATTCGGATCTCGCTTTGAGCCAATTAATGTTACCATGATCTCGTTATACCACCAGCCGGAAATGATCACAGTTTTATTGTTAAGTCCCGATGACTTACTGATTACTTCTGATGTGTATTTTATTTTCTGTAAACGTTTTGAATAATCTGAACAGATCGGACCTGTTAACGGATCGAAGAAGATCTCTTGTCCGGATACCACAAATGAAACCGCAGCTGAAGAATATTCTGCACCACGAAGCTTATCTGTTAAGTTAATGCTGAAAATAAATGATGAGACAATTAAAGTAAAGCATAAGATTCTGAACTGAACTGAGTTCAGATAATATGCAAAAAGAATTATTACAAAAGGCACAATCGGCAGCATGTAACCCGATTTCTGAGGAAGTCGAAAATACGAGATGATATAAAGAACAATTATTAAAAATGAAATAAAGAGAATTTTTTTCGGTAATCCATCAATGAACAAATCGCCATTGATAGATCTTTTCCTGTTTAGAATTGCAATGATAATAAAAACTAATATCGAGATGCAGCCTATAAATCCAAAAACACCCAGCGACATTTTATAAAACACTTTGCTTAATGGCGGATACGGGAATTGATCATAATACATAAAAAATGAAGTCCCGAATTGTAGAATCAACGGCAGAAAAACAAAGAATACTACAATTACCATCGGAACACATATCTTTAACAAAGACAGAAAATTTTTCTTAAGATCATTATTTTCCCAAAGTATGATCAAAAAAGGAATAATCATCACACCGCAAGTGATGCGGCATCCGACTGCTAGTCCCAATAAAAGTCCGCAAAGAATTAATCTGTTCCTAAGAAGAGAATAGAAGCTCATCAATACAAATGCTTCCGACCACATGAAGTCTATTGTATAAGTGCTGCTGATGTATACAATAGGTACAAAAGCAAAAGCAAGTCCAGCAATAAAGTAATGTCTGAAATTTAAATACTGAAGGATCCTTGCAAAATACACCGCAGCAATCGCACTAAAGAAAGCAGAAAGTCCGTTAAAGATCACAGGACCTTTGCCCCAAAGTGCAGAGTATATTAATTCCTGAACAGGATGACCCGGAAACCTGGAAGGTTCATAGATTCCCGAAAGTTTTGTATGAAATGCCGCAAGGGCGATTCCCCATGAATCTTCTTCTATTCCGTAACCGGCAGATAGAAATGGAAGACGGGAAACAAAAACAAGCAGGAAAAGAGCGAGGAAAGGTATGTAATTGAATCTGGTTTCCGATTGCATCATTTAGCTATCACTCTTTTCTTTGATGATCAACAATTATTCATTCAATCGCTGCCTAACAACTTCGTATAATAAAATTCCTGCTGCAACAGAAACATTCAATGAACCGATCTCACCCATCAAAGGAATTTTAGCATGCGCATCTGCAAGCTTTAGATATTCAGGAGAGATCCCATCTTCTTCAGAACCCATGATGATCGCCACCGGCAATGTATAATCCTGCTGATAATAATTATCAGAAGTCTTTTCCGTACAGGCAACAACCGTTAAACCACTTTCGCGAAGATATTCGATTACCTGCTTTAGGTTTTCTTCACGGCAAACCGGAATCTTGTGAAGTGCTCCGGTTGAAGTTTTAATTGCATCTGCATTGATCTGTGCTGCACCTTTCATAGGAATGATGATCGCATCAACACCCGAACATTCAGCTGTCCGGGCAATAGCACCAAAATTTCTAACATCAGTGATACGATCAAGAATGAGAACAAGAGGCATTTTCCCTTTATCAAAAACAACAGGCAATACATCCTGGATCTTATGATAAACGATAGAAGAAATATATCCTACTACACCCTGGTGATTATTTTTTGTTAAGCGATTCAGCTTTTCAACAGGCACATACTGATACTGCACATTGTGTTTTTTCAGCATACCCATCATTTCACCGAAAAGCTCATTTTTCAAACCATTCTGAACAAATAAACGATCGATCTCTTTGCCTGATTTAAGTGCTTCGATCACCGGACGTAAACCGAAGATCATGTTATCACTTTCCTTTTCCCTTTGTTGTTCTTTTGTCTGCATGTATATTTTTATTGGATCGCTTTTCGCGAAATTATTAATCCTGTAAATATGCTCTTCCCTGGCGCCAGATATCCACAGCTGAATACCACGACTGCTTATATGAAGCTGAGCGTTCAAGCGCATAATCATTATCAGTGAACGGATTATTCACTTTCGAGAATGTGTAAGTAAGTGAATTGATATTGTTTTCTTCTCCGTATGTCCATGTTTCCGAATTTCCGGTCTTGTAAATAACATTCGGTGCACCGTAAATAAGGTAGATCATCCCTCTGTCGGTTTTCCAGCCTTCTACATAAGAAGTAAAAAATGCATTTCCATCCTGCACGCGGTTATAATATTTTCGGATAATCTCCTTTGCTCTGTCCTGATTTCCTGTACAATCCATCCAGAATTTTTCAACACTTACTTTCTTATTCGTGCTGCTCAGCAATGCTTCATACTCCTGCTTAGAAGTGATATAACGCAAAGGCGGGATCATATCTTCCGGTTTCTTTACATCAGGGAAGCCGCTGGAAAAATTATATAATGTAATACCGTCACGCTTTGTAGTGTCAAGCTGCATGTGATAAAAGCCTTTTTGATTTGCAGCAAATGAAGCGGTTCCATCATTCAGCTGAAGCACAAATGTACTGTCTGGCGCATATTGAAATGCCTTTGCTTCCGCCAGTGAGAACGGAGGTACAGCTAAAGGAAAATCTCTTCTGTAATAACGAACGAACAACGACACTCCGATCTTTGCTTTGTAAGTAACAGTTACCGCTTCCCCGATCTTTACATGACTTCTGAAGATAGGAACATCATTTGAAGCAGAACGCACAATAAAATTCTGGCGATTAAGATCATTGTCTTTTTCTATTGTTGTTACAGCTACAACCTCGTTATTCCTGTTGATATCAGTAACCTTCAGCCTTACATAATAACTGCGCGGTGACTTTGCCTTTACACTTATTTTTCCGATCAGGAATTTATCAGCTCCGGCATTGTTCTGATCAACTACACGTACAGACCCGCTATCCAGGATCTCCTTTGAATCATGTGAAGAATAAAGCCGGTAAGAGATCAAAACGTTTGAATAAAAATTTATTCCGTCAGGACGCGTGTACAACAATTCTTTGCTCGCGATCTTATAATGAAGTTCTGATAAAGAATCGCTGGCATTGAAAACAACAAACTGAGGATGCATTGTATTCATTTCCTTCTTGTAACTTGGATTCTGAGTAACAGAAGTAGTTTGTTTTGATGAACCACAGGCGAATGCGGTCAGGATAACAATAGTGTATAAAAAATATCTTTTCATCTATGTGTTTGGATCTTCTGTTAATTGAGATGGTTCATCAGTACTGAGAAATTTAACAGGTATCTGTTTGTCTTTATTTGTCTTTGCACCCAGCTTCTGAATGTTCTGAATTCTTTTGACAATATTACCGCTTCCTGAACTTAGCTTGTTGATAGCATCATTATATGCTTTCGAAGACTGTTCAATTCCACGCTCTATCTTCTGCATGTCTTCAAGGAATCCGACAAACTTATCATACAGCTCACCGCCCTGGCGGGCAATTTCCATTACATTCTTTGTCTGACGCTCCTGTTTCCATAAAGATGCGATCGTTCTTAAAGTAGCGAGTAATGTAGACGGACTAACAATCACAATTTTCTTATCCCATGCATAACTGAACAAGTCATGATCCGCCTGCACAGCAACACTGAATGATGATTCGATAGGAATAAACAGCAATACAAAATCAGGAGTGTTGAAATCTGTCGAGCTATGATAATCCTTATCGCTTAATAATTTAACATGACTTCTTACCGAAGCAAGGTGTTCACGTATGTAACGTTCTTTATCTTCTTCAGTATGCGCATTGATAAATGCTTCGTACGCAACTAAAGAAACTTTTGAATCGACAATTATATGTTTATCATCAGGTAGCATAATCACAGCATCAGGCTGAATCCGTTTACCTTCACTGTTGTTTGTGCTGAACTGAGTGCGATACTCCTGCTCTTTCACAAGGCCTGAACGCTCAAGTACTTTTTCAAGAATGATCTCACCCCAGTTTCCTTGTTTCTTATTATCGCCTTTTAAAGCTTTTGCAAGATTGTTTGCTTCATCACTGATCTTTTGATTCAGCTCAATTAAATTCTTGATCTCCGTTTTTAAAACAATACGTTCATCGGATTCAGCTTTGTACGCCTTCTCTACTTTTTCCTCAAATGCTTTGATATTCTCTTTCAGAGGATTTAAAATAATATCAAGGTTTGATTTATTCTGCTCAGTGAATTTATGCGACTTCTCTTCCAGAATTTTATTTGCAATCACCTCAAATTCGGTGCTGTATTTCTTATGAACATTTTCCAACTCACTTTTCAGTGTAGCATGTTTATCTTCCTGAGACTTGAATACTTCTTCTGCTCTTGCGATCCTGGATTCTGCTTTGCTTAGTTTTTCTTTTTCGGAATTGATCTCATTCAGATATCTTTCACGTTCACGATTCAATTCTGATAAATATTTTTCCTGCAGATCTTTTAGTTCAGCAGTTAAACGAACAATCTCCTTTTCAGCATTTTTAAAATTGGCATCAAGGACCAGCTTATCTTTTTCAAGCAGAATGATCTGGGAATCCAATACAGAAGTATCCATAACAGAACTGTTCTTGTTTCTATAGAACAAAAATGCAATGAAGAACCCCAGGACAAGCCCGATAATTAAAAACAAAAACTCCATATCTTTTTCACGAAAATTGAATGGCTAATTTAAGCATTAATTTGCTTGGTTTGAAGGCGAAAAGGGGGTTAACTTACTTTCTTATTGAGTATAACCTGTCTTTCTTTTCTCTTGAAAGAAAAGAAACAAAAGTTCAAGGCCGGACGACTGCTTCCCGCTTTGCCATTTTCAGGAAAACCAAGAGCAAAAAAACTGAAGTTTTTGCTAAGGTTTTCACTGAAAATGTCATTCACATCATGCCGACATCGCGTCCAGCCATTCCTCTCGCGCTGCTTCGAAATCTTAATTCGATTAAAATTAAAAAACAGATTGATCACATCAGGTGACTATTTGAGCCTGTTAAGCGATAGCGGTAATAAGCGCTATTTTCGTTTAAATTTTCGAAGTGAGAACATTCACAGCGTGAAATTAGCCGCGGTTGTTGAGAGAGGAATTGCGTGAAAGCAACAAATCGCCTTACAGGGTCAAAGAGTTTTTGTAACTTTTTTCGGCAAAAAAGTTAAAGAAGATTTTTGGTGACAATTAAAAATAATTAACGATCCCGAAATGGATCTTACCACTACGAAGCTGAATTGGATTATTGAATTGCTTTCCTAAAGCATAACTGATTGAAAATATCCCTGCTTTAGTTTCGAAGCTAATTCCCGCTCCGAAACCATAAGGTGTATCTTTCACATACTGAGTTACATTATTATTCTCGTACCATGCGCCATCTCCAAATACGTAGAGATAACTGTTCTGCTCAAGGATCAAGCGGTATTCCAAAGTAAAAATAGAATATGCTGATGCGAAGATGGATTCTTCATCAAAACCTCTTAATGTTTTCAAACCACCGATCCGAAAAAGCTCGTTCTGAAATGTTGCTTCACCATACAAAAAGGCAGATTGATTTCCGATCTTTACTGTACTTCTGCTCCCCAACGGTAAAAACACATTTAGTTCAAGATCTGAAGTGTATTGAGTAGAATTCAGTTTGATCTTTTGATAAACTTCAGGATTTACTTTGGAATTCTTTTTTATGACCTTTGTTCCCGCGCTTGCATTTACCTGTAAAAATAAACCTTTGCGGGGATTTAACCTGTAATCCAGCTGTTCGAAACGTAAACCCACTCCATACATATTCGTTTTCACATCAGCATAAGGCGGCAAAACCGTAACGAACTCCAACCCTTTCGTAGAAAGCAATGTGGAGCTTTTATTATTATAATAAACCTTAATGTAATTACCACCAATCAATAAATATTGAACACCAATATTCTGATGAACATCCAGGTAACTTGTATCCTTTTTATAAAGCCTGAAATTATAATCGACACCGAAAGGCGTTCTTAATATGAAAGGATAAACAACCCTTGCTTTCAGATCCTGTGTTTGTGTCTGAAGCCTTCTCCAGTTCAGATCGATCAGCTCTCCCCTGCCTAGTCCGTTCTGCAGCTTTAACCGCACATCACCCGTGAATAATATCTTCCCGGTAATATTATCCGGAAGGATCCCGATAATTCCATCAAACTGACTCGCTCTTTTTTTATCAAGATTCAAGACCAGCTTGTTTGTCTTATTTGTGAAAACAACTGTTGAAGATTTTTTTAAAGTCACAAACGGAAGCTCTCTTAAGCGCGTATTAACCTTCTCGAGCTGACTCTCATTATATCTACTTCCCGGCTTTATCCCAAGATAATTGTACATATAAACAGGAGCGATCTTGGCGCTGCCTTTTATTACAATACTATCGATCTTCACTTCTTTATTTTTCTGAAGAAATAAAACCGCAGAAATCTTTTCATCAACGATCACAATACTATCCAGCTTAACTGCTGCAAAAGGATAACCATTATTCTCATAATATCTCACAATCCGTTCGCGGACACGCCTGACATCTTTATATTTCAGGGGTTTGTCGTTATACAGCTTTTCCCTGAAACCGATCTCACTCAAAACTCCTTCATCCACGTTTCCTTTTTTGAGATAAGCCCATTTGTATTGTGCACCAACATTCAAATAAGCAACAGCAGAAAGTGAATCACTAACAATGCTGTCATAGTCGGCAGTTAAATATGCATTGTCGTAACAAACAGATAACACACGCAGCAATTCTTTATCCCGAAGACTTTTGGAAGCAAATTTTTTATTGTAATCAATCTTTTTCAGCAATGCGGAATTGCTATCAGCGCGGATCTCCAGCGAATAATTTTGCTGAGCCGACAACTGAAAAAACCATAGAAAAGATAATAGGATTAGGATCCCCGATCGCATGTTATAAAGTTAAGCATTTAAGATGAACGTCAAAATGGGGGAATTATTGAGGGTAACTTGATTTACACGAAGAAACCGAGGAGATTCATTTCATTCTCTTTGCTTTTTCTTTTTTCTTGATAAAAAAGAAACAAAAAATCAAGATCAGGCGATTGCTTCCCGCCTCTCAACATTTTTTCGAAAATCTAAAACAAGAGAACTGAAGCTCTTGTTAATATTTTCTGAAAAAATGTAGTTCACCCCAACACGACATCGCGCCTGATCAGGGCTCACCCACGGGTTCAAAATTATAATTGGTCAATCATTAATAAAGCACGAAACTCCGGATCATAACGCGGTTGAAATTATAAATCATATTGCCATCATCAGGTGACTATTTGAGCCTGTTCAGCGATAGCGGTAATGAGCGCTAACTCTGTCAAATTTTCGAAGCATAGTGATTCACAGCGCGATATTAACCGCGGTTGTTGAGGGAAGAATTGAGGGAAAGCAAACAAATCGCCTACCTTATCTCTGCCCCAACCTTCTCCTGATATGTCTTCATCAACTTCTCCATGATCTTCTCGATCTGTTTGTCGGTGAGGGTTGCATTTTCATCCTGGAGAATAAAACTCAATGCATAGGATTTTTTGCCGGCAGGTAATTTATCTCCCTGGTAAACATCAAACAGGTTTACGCTTTTTAATAAAGCTTTTTCAGCCTGGTAAGCAAGCTGCTCCAACTGTTCGAACTTAACGGCTTTATCAATCAATAAAGCAAGATCACGTTTCACTTCCGGGAATTTAGGAACTTCTGAATACATGGTTTGCTTATTCTTTTTTACTGCTTCAACTATAAGATCCCAATTGATGTCCGCATAAAAAACTTCCTGCTTGATATCCATCGATTTCAGTACCGGTCTTGATACGGAACCAAATTCAACGATTGTCTTTTTGTTCCAGTTGTATGTTAGTCCCTGCGAATAAACATCAGAACTTGTTTCATTCATCTTCACATCAACACCTAAGCGTTCAAGAATTGAATTCACAATTCCTTTCAATGTATAAAAACTAACGTTTTCATTTTTTGCATTCCAGCTTTCAGGCTGCTTTCTACCGGTAACAAATACAGAAAGGTGTTTTGTTTCAATATACTTTGTGCTCTCACCTTTGATCGCCATGTATGTCTTGCCGAACTCATATAATTTAAGATCAGCATTCTTACGATTCTGGTTGTAGGCAATGGTCTCCAAACCGCTGAATAATAAGGTCTGACGAAGCACATCAAGATCACTGCTTAAGGGATTCATCATTTTTACATTCTGCTCAGGGTTTAAGCTTTTTAATCTTGTAGAGTAATCTTCTTTTGTGAGTGAAAGACACATCATCTCTGAAAAGCCATTGTTGCTAAGCAGATCAGCGATCGTATTCTGGATCTTTTCCTTATCAGGTTTTTCCGCGAAGGATAATGATGAATTTAATTCAGTCGGAATCTCGATATTGTTGTAACCATAAATGCGCAGCACTTCTTCGATCACATCCTGCTCACGCTGAACATCCACCTTGTATGGCGGAACAGACAACAGCAAAGCATCATGTCCTTCATGTTCAATCTCAATTCCTAATGAAATAATAATTTTTTTGATGATCTCCAGGTCGATGTGTTTTCCGATAAGATTATCACATTTCTCAAATGAAAAAGGAACCTTGAAATTCTCGATCTTCTTAGGATAAATATCAATCACCGAGGAAGCGATCTCTCCACCTGCAATCTCCCTTATCAGCATTGCAGCACGCTGTAAAGCGAAAACCGTAATGTTCGGATCTGTTCCACGTTCATAACGGAAAGATGCATCTGTTTTTAAGCTGTGACGCTTGGAAGTTCTGCGGATAGAAGTAGAATTAAAATAAGCGCTTTCAAGGAAAATGCTTGTAGTGTTTTCATTTACACCTGATTCGATTCCACCGAATACACCGGCAATGCACATTCCGCCTTCAGCATTGCAGATCATCAGATCTTCGGATGAAAGCTCACGTTCAGTTCCGTCAAGCGTGGTGAATTTGGATTTATCTGCAAGCTTCTTAACTATGACTTTATTCCCTTTTATTTTAGCAGCATCAAATGCATGCAAAGGTTGTCCGAGTTCATGAAGTACATAATTTGTAATATCCACCACATTGTTGATTGGACGGACACCAATAACTTTCAGCCTGTTCTTAAGCCAATCAGGAGAATCTGTTACTTTAATATTTTTGATAGTAACACCACTGTAACGCGGACAAGCTTCATGATCTTCAACAATCACTTCGATCTCGCTGCTTCTGTTCTCGGTTTGAAAATTACTTACATCCGGAAGCATTAAGTTAATGTCAGAATTTTCTTCTTCCGACTTATTATTTGAATTCAACACAGCAACAAGATCACGTGCAACACCAACATGTGAAGCTGCATCTGCCCGGTTTGGCGTTAGGCCGATCTCCAGTAAATAATCTTCTTCTATCTTAAAATATTCTTTTGCAGGCATTCCGATCTTTGCGTCAGCATCCAGCACCATGATTCCTGCATGCGATGTTCCCAGGCCAATTTCATCTTCAGCACAGATCATTCCTTCCGAAGCGGCACCGCGGATCTTTGACTTTTTTATTTCAAATGGTTCTCCGGTAGACGGATATAACTTCGCACCAATAGTGGCAATTATTACTTTTTGTCCGGCTTCCACATTGCTTGCACCGCAAACGATGTTCAACAGTTCACCTGTTCCGATATCAACAGTAGTTAAGTTCAGGCGATCAGCATCAGGATGTTTTTCTTTGGTTTTCACTTCACCCACAACCATTCCAACTAAACCACCTTTCACAGTTTCGATCTTTTCAATGCTTTCCACTTCCAGTCCGCAGCCGGTCAATAATTTCCCCGCATCTTCGGGAGACAAATCAGTTTTAACGTAATCCTTTAACCAGTTATATGAAATTTTCATGATTTCTTTTTAGAGGTGTAAAAATACGAAATAATATCCATTTTAACCATTAAGCACTAGTGCAAGCATGATGTAAATTTATAGAAGGAAACTGATTACAAGTAGCCACCTTCACACTATCGCATTGTACTTTTAGGAAAAATAAAAAATTTCAATATATTAGCCTAAATAAGATATTGACGAATCAATTTTACCATCGACTTTTTCCAATAAATACCGTAATGAAAAAACTTCTAATCTTAGCAGGAATTGGTCTATCTATTACAACTGCTTTTTCACAAGTTCCGAATTGGCAATGGGCTAAAAATGCTGGTGGCAGCCAACATGATGGAAACACTATTAATTGGAGCGGCAACAATATAAAAGCTGATAGTGATGGCAATATTTATGTAACAGGTAATTTTAATAGTGACACCATAACATTTGATAATATTGTTTTATACAATGATTCTGCCGGTTCTTCTGAGTTTTTTATTGCAAAATACAACTCTCTTGGAAATGTTATTTGGGCCAAAAGCTTTGGCGGGAGTAAAGATGAATATAACATGGACATGGATATTGATTTAAGTGGCAACATAATTCTTACAGGTTGGTTTAACAGTGATTCGATTAAATTAGGAAATGTAACTCTGACAAACAGTGGATCATTTAATAATTACTCCAAATTATTTATCGCAAAATGGGACTCTGCAGGAAATGCTTTGTGGGCTAAAGGAGTTAATGAGATATCTAACGCTGGATATGGAATAAGTATTGATCATGATGGGAACACTTATATAACTGGTGAATTTTATAACCCAACTATTACTTTTGACACTATCACTTTGATTAATTCAGAAAATACCGGATATACCTCAGATCTTTTTATAGTAAAATATGATTCAGCAGGAAATGCTATTTGGGCTAAAAGTTTTGGAGGTTATAATAATAATGAAATTGGAATTCGGATCTGTAACGATAATACAGGAAATATTTATATATCCGGAAACTATGGAAATTATGTTGCTTTCGATTCATTTATCTTAACTAATAACAGTGGCAATGCAACCAATAATAATATGTTTATCCTAAAATGTAATCCTTCTGGCAATATAATGTGGGCTAAAGGTGTATATGGTTCCAATCCGACTGCCCAAAGCATAACCGTTGATGCCGATGGTCAGCTATATGTACTTGGAAATTTCACAGATTATGGAATTACTTTAAACACTGTCACTTTATTAAATTCCGGAGGGTTAAACAATTCATTTGATATATTTATTGCGCAATATGATAGTTTAGGTCTTTTAAATTGGGCGAAGAGTTATGGTACAGGTAATGGTAATGACATTGCCTGGGACATTTGTATAGATGAATCCCACAATTCATACATTACAGGTTGGTTTGAAAGCAGCAATATCAATTTTGATGGAATTAATATATTAAATACAAATAACTCTTCACCAACTCAGGATATTTTCATTGCTAAATTTGATTCTGCTTGTATAGCTCTTTGGGCAATGAGCCAAGGCACAGTAGGGTCGGAAGCAGGCAATGGAATATGTATTGATGCATTTGATAATATATTTTTAACTGGTTATTATGCAGATACAAGTATAACTTTTGGTAGTGATGTCTTATTTAATCATAATACCGATAATACATTAGATATTTATGTTTCAAAGCTATCTTCAATTATAACTAATTCTTCATTCGGCTTGTCCGATATCCAAAACATTTCTGTTTACCCAAATCCTTTTACTTCTCAAACCACATTAACCTTCACTAAAGAACAAAAAAACACAACCATAAAAATAATGGGTGTGTTAGGCGAAGAAATTAAAATAATAAATTTTACTGGCCAACATTTAACAATAGAAAAAGGCGAAATGAAAGAAGGAATTTATTTTATACAAGTCGTTGATCATAATAAGTTTGTTTATAACAGAAAAATCATTATCCAATAAAGAAAGAATAGAGAAGAGCGGTTACAAAACCATAATTCTTATTTAATTTTACAACATTTAAACTATTAAATTTTCACTTTTCTGTTATCCTCTTAATCTTAAAGATCAGAATTCTGGTATCAGAAGTTACTTAAACTTATCCTTCAACGCAGCCAACTGACTAGCAAAATCATTTGCAGGAGGTTCTGGTTTAGCAGAACCTTTTTTATTGGAGTTATTAGTATGGGAAACAGGTTTTGAAGGTTGAGCAGGTGTTGAAGATACATTATCCTTCATCGATAATGCAATCCGCTTACGCTGAACATCCACTTCTGTTACTGTAACAGTTACTTTCTGCGCCACCTTAACCACAATGTTAGGATCGGAAACATAGGTGTTGGATAACTGGGAAATGTGAACCAGTCCGTCCTGGTGAACACCAATATCCACAAACGCCCCGAAATTGGTAACATTGGTCACAATGCCCGGAAGCTTCATTCCAATTTTCAGATCTTTTATTTCATGAACACTGTCATCAAATGCAAACACCTCAAATGATTTACGAGGATCGCGGCCGGGTTTATCGAGCTCGTTCATGATATCATTCAGGGTTGGCAAACCAACAGTTTCGGTAACATATTTTTGCAAGGAGATCTGCTTTCTTAATTCTTTATCGCTCATTAATTGTTCGATGGTGCAATTAAGATCCGCAGCCATTTTCTCAACAATGTGATAACTCTCAGGATGCACCGCACTTTTATCCAAAGGATGTTTTCCGTTGGCAATACGCATAAATCCTGCTGCCTGCTCGTAAGCTTTCTCACCCATGCGCGGAACTTTTAATAATTCCTTTCTTGATTTGAAAGGGCCATTCTCGTTTCTGTATTCAACAATGTTTCTCGCAAGCTGAGGCCCTAATCCTGAAACGTATGTCAGTAATTGTTTACTTGCTGTGTTCACTTCCACACCCACTTTATTCACAGAACTTTCAACTACTTCATCCAGCTTTTTCTTCAAAAGGTACTGATCAACATCGTGCTGGTATTGTCCTACACCAATTGATTTAGCATCTATCTTCACCAGCTCGGCCAATGGATCAGCCAATCGTCTGCCGATGGATACCGCTCCGCGAACGGTAATATCTTTATCAGGAAATTCTTCACGCGCGACATCCGAAGCGGAATAAATGGATGCCCCGCTTTCATTCACCATGATCACATTTATTTCCTTTGGCAATTCTTCAATGCTGCGGATGAATGTTTCCGTTTCTCTTCCGGCAGTTCCATTTCCGATAGCAATGGCTTCCAGATCATGTTTTGCGCACAATGCTATTACCGTTTGTTTAGCATGAAATAATTTATTCTGCTCATGCGGATAAATCACCGTGTCTTCCAATAATTTTCCCTGTTTGTCCAATGCAACAACCTTACAACCCGTTCTGAATCCCGGGTCAATAGCGAGAATTGCTTTTTGTCCGAGCGGAGATGCAAGTAACAGTTCACGCAGATTATCAGCAAATACCTGGATGGCTTTTTCATCCGCAAGCTCTTTGGTCATCATGCGCATTTCACTTTCGATGGAGCTTTGCATCATGCGTTCGTAAGAATCATTCACCGCAAGCTTCACTTGTTCTGATGCAGAATTATTTCCTGTAACAAATTGTATTTGCAGAATATCCAGTGCGCTTTCTTCTGGCGGAGCAATGAAGATGCTTAACACTTCTTCGCTTTCACCTCTTCTTATTGCTAGTAAACGGTGAGAAGGACAATTCATCAGCGGTTCTTCCCATTCAAAATAATCCTTGAACTTTTCTCCGATCTCTTCTTTGCCTTTTAATACTTTACTCTTGATTGTTGCTTCACGCTTGAATAAATTACGGATCTTATCACGTGCTTCCGCGTTTTCATTTACCCATTCTGCAATGATATCACGGGCACCTGCAAGTGCGTCTTCTTTAGTTTTAACGTCTTTGTCTTCAGAAATAAATTTCTCCGCTTCCGCCTTCACATCAATTTTATTCTGTTCAAAAAGAATTGTCGCCAATGGTTCCAGTCCCTTTTCTTTCGCGATCGTTGCGCGTGTTCTACGCTTCGGTTTATACGGAAGATAAATATCTTCCAATGAAGAAAGTGTTTCAGCAGCACGTAATTGCTGGATCAGCTCGGGTGTCAGTTTCCCTTGCCCTTCTATTGATTCAATGATCGCTTCTCTCCTTTTCTCCAGTGCACGGAGTCGTTCTATCTCATCACGGACATTCGCCACCTGGACTTCATCCAGACTACCAGTCATTTCTTTACGGTAACGTGAAATAAAGGGGATGGTGGCGCCTTCATCAAGAAGATCGACTGTCGCGCTAACCTGCTGTTCCCTGATTCCTAATTGTAATGCTATCTTTTTGTAAAAACGAGTATCTGACATGTGATGAGTATTTGTACAAATATAAGGATAGGATGCCCGTGGAAATTATAATGTTTTTAACAGTTTCAGGGGATTTTGTTGAAAAATAAAATGGTTCGGATAGCGAATTGCTTTCGAATTTGCGAATCTGGGTTTGTTAGTGCTATTGTAAAAAACAACTCTTTAACTTTTTTGCCGAAAAAAGTTACAAAAACTCTTTGACCCTGTAAGGCGATTTGCTTGCTCCCCGCTTTCATCCCACGCAACCACGGATAATTTCTCGCTGTGAGTGGTATGTCTACGAAAGATTAATTGAATTAGCGATCATTACCGCTATCGCTTAACAGGCTCAAATCATCACCTTAAGAGCACAATCTCCATTTGAAAATGTAAATATCATTAATGATTTTATAAATTATAATTCCGGAGTCGAGCGAGAGGCTTGGCTGGACGCGATGTCGTCATGGTGTGAATGACATTTTCAGTGAAAACCTTAGCAAAAACTTCAGTTTTTTTACTGTAGGTTTTCCTGAAAATGGCAGAGCGGGAAGGAATCGTCCGGCCTTGATTTTTTGTTTCTTTTTTATCAAGAAAAAAGAAAAGAAATAAAAAATCTTCTTTAAACTTTTTGAAGGCAAAAAGTTACAAAAACCTTTTCTTTTCATAAGGTGATTTCTTCTTCCGCTCTGCTGCAGAAGAACCGCGGTTAAATTGATTGTACCATTCATTTCGCTTCGAAATATTATTTTTTACAGCAATCATTTACCGCTATCACTGAATGAAAAGAAATCTCCGCCTTAAGAGCAAAACCTCCATTTGACATTGGAATATCATTAATGATTAAAAGAATTAATAGTTCGAAGACGCGCGTGAGGATTGATCAGGCGTGATGTCGTGTCGGGATGAGAGGCGGGGAGCAATCGCCTGATCTTGATTTTTTGTTTCTTTTTTATCAAGAAAAAAGAAAAGAAAGAGTTACTTCTTGCTTACGCCTGTTCTTCGACAAGCTCAGAATTACAACGCGCGGTTAACCCAAAGCGTACACACAGATTCGTAATTCGTGAAATTCGTAATTCGCAGGCAACGAGGTTACGAGATGCGACTCCAGTTTGTATTATTCCTCCCCATCATAGAAAAGTGATAGGCAATATTGGAATTTTCAGTTTTCGCAAGTTCGGGATCTTCGGAGAGAAGTTCGATCACCATATTTCTTGCAGCATGTAAGATCTGTGAATCCTTGGCAAGATCAGCGATATTAAGATCAAGCACCCCGCTTTGCTGCGTTCCTGCCATATCCCCGGGACCGCGTAATTTCATATCTACATCCGCAATTTCAAAACCATCGTTTGTGCGGCACATTGTTTCCATCCGTAATTTTCCATCAGCGCCCAGTTTATGAGAGGTCATTAAGATGCAATACGATTGTTCTGCGCCTCTTCCTACTCTTCCTCTTAACTGGTGAAGCTGTGATAAACCGAAACGTTCAGCACTTTCAATTACCATTACACTTGCATTCGGAACATTCACTCCTACTTCAATTACTGTTGTTGCAACCATGATCTGTGTTTCACCTTTGACAAAACGTTGCATCTCAAATTCTTTTGCATCCGCTTTCATTTGTCCGTGTACAATACTTATCTGATATGGCGGTGGAAAGGCCCTTGCAATACTTTCATATCCATCCATCAGATCTTTAAAATCCATTTTCTCGGATTCTTTGATCAGCGGATAAACAACATAGATCTGTCGCCCTACTTCTATCTGCTCTTTCATGAAACCAAATACCCGCATTCTATTCTCATCAAAACGATGGACAGTCTGGATTGGTTTTCTGCCCGGAGGCATTTCATCAATCACACTCACATCAAGATCTCCGTAAAGAGTCATGGCGAGTGTACGCGGGATCGGAGTTGCGCTCATGATAAGCACATGCGGAGCGATGGTATTTTTGGTCCACATTTTCGCACGTTGTGCAACACCGAAACGATGCTGCTCATCAATTACGACTAACCCAATATTTTTAAACTGAACAGCATCTTCCAATAATGCATGAGTTCCGATGAGAATATGCATTTCACCATTCTGCAATTGTTCATGCAGGATTCTTCTTGCTTTTGCTTTTTTAGAACCAGTGAGCAAACCAACATTTACATTGAGCGGTTTTAATAATTGAGATATGGTTTCATAATGTTGTGTTGCGAGAATTTCTGTCGGAGCCATCAAACAAGACTGAAATCCGTTATCAAGTGCGATCAGCATGTTCATTAATGCAACCAGCGTTTTTCCGCTTCCAACATCGCCCTGTACTAAACGGTTCATTTGTTTACCGCTGCCCATGTCAAGACGAATTTCTTTTATCACTCGTTTTTGAGCACCGGTTAATTCAAATGGTAAATGCTTGGTAAAAAAATTATTAAAATAATCTCCCACCTTCGAAAATACATTTCCACGAACTGTTTTTTCCCGAAGTCCTTTTTGCTTCAGTAGTTTTAACTGAATGAAAAATAATTCATCAAACTTGAGTCGTAATTCAGCTCGTCTTAAATCTTCCGGACTTTTAGGAAGATGAATTTGCTTGAATGCTTCTTCACGGGAGATCAGCTGAAACTTATCCATAATATCTTTAGATAAAATTTCAGGAATATTATTTTTGATCTGTAATACAAGTGTTTTCTGTATACGTGCAATTCCTTTTGTATCAAGGCTTCGGACTTTTAGTTTTTCTGTGCTGTTATAAACTGCCTGAAGCGCTGAAGCAAGAACTGTATTTTCTTCACTTACCGGATCTATCTCTGGATGAGGAATATTAAATTTCCCATTGAATAATGCAGGCTTTCCAAAAACAACACACTCGTTGCTTGCATGAGGTTTTATTTTTTCTCCTATCCATTTTGCTCCCTGAAACCAAACCAATTCCAATGTCCCGGTACCATCGGTAAAGCGTGCGACAAAACGTTGAGAGCGTTTCACTCCAACCATTTCGGTGTGAACGATCTTCCCTCTTAACTGAACATAAGGCAGATCGGCATTGATCTCTTTTATCTTGTAGAATTTTGTCCGGTCGACATAACGGAAAGGATAAAAAGTAAGAAGATCTCCATAATTGAAAATATGCAATTCCTTTTTGAGCAGCTCCGCTTTTTGGGGACCTACTCCTTTTAAATATTCTATTGGGGTTTGCAGAAAACTACCGGACATTCTGCCACGAATTTAATTAAAATAAAATTCTCTTTTTATTCTCTTCTTTTCTTTTTTTGAACTTTTCAAACTGGGCCGGAGTTAAGATCTTTTGAAGATCGGTTTCCATTTCCGCTTCCATTTTTTCACGTGTTCCTTTAGCTTTGTCCTGAAGCTCTCTTCTTTCCTTTTCTGTTTTCAGAATAAGTTCTTTGATCTTTTGCTTCTGTTCAGCAGTAAGTTCAAGCGCTTTTGTCATTCTGTTAGAAACTGCTTCTGCTCTTTCTTCAGGTGTTTTTCTTTGAGCTGGTTGTTGCTTTGCTTCCTGTGAAGTCACTGACATGATAGTCATTGTAACTGCAAACATTGTCATTATTATTTTTTTCATAGGGGGTAAAATTAAGATTTGGAGGTAGGACTGAAGAGGGAGCGAAAGGTTTAATGGGAGATTTTTTTTCACCACTAAGGCACTAAGAAGGATGAGGAACACTAAGAAATTTCACCACGGAGGAACGGAGAACACGGAGAGCCACAGAGAAGGAGGCGCTCCGCTTTAGAGAGGTTGAGAGACTGTGTGGATTTAATAAGAAGATGTTTAATTTGAGCAGTTTGTCATCCCGACCGTAGCGGAGGGATCTTCTTCTTGCGGAGGCAGTGTGCTAAATGTAACATAAAAAAAACGCTACCACAAGGTAACGCTTTCACACAGATTCGAAAATTCGTTGTCACCCTGAGCCTGTCGAAGGGCGTTCTCCATAATTATATTGTCCAGGTATTCTTCCCTCTGATCAATGAATCCAGATCACCTTTTCCTTTTTGTGCGATCGCTTCCTGGATCTGCATGTTAAATGCTTTTTCATAAGAGAAACGATCTTCCTGGTAAAACACTCCGAACGGACGAGGCAATGCTCCTTCAGTTGTTGCATTATCGAAAAAGCGGACAAGGATATTTGCTTTCACCTGGTCTTTTTCATCGTGGATCCAAAGATCGTTCGCGGAGGCATCAGCCATATCAATCACAACAGGTTTGAATCCGTCAAGCTTAATTCCTTTATTTCCATTCTCTCCGAACAGAAGAGGTTTGCCCTGCTCAACAAAAAGTGTATTTAATTTCTTTGTTCCTTTTTCAGTGAATACTTCAAATGCTCCATCATTGAATACATTACAATTCTGATAGATCTCAACCATTGAAGTACCTTTATGCGCGTTAGCACGTTTCAACACTTCACGTAAATGAACAGGATCGCGATCCATTGCGCGGGCAACAAAAGTTGAATCTGCACCAAGGCACAATGCTAATGGATTGAAAGGATGATCCACAGAACCCATTGGAGTGGATTTCGCCACTTTTCCTAATGGTGAGGTCGGAGAATATTGTCCTTTCGTTAAACCATAGATCTCATTGTTGAACATCAATACATTCACATCGAAATTCCTTCTTAACAAATGAATAAGATGATTTCCACCAATTGATAAAGCATCGCCATCACCTGTAACGATCCAGACACTAAGCTCAGGACGGGTTGCTTTTAATCCGCTGGCAATAGCAGTTGCGCGGCCGTGAATACTGTGCATCCCGAATGTTTCCATGTAATAAGGAAAACGGGATGAACATCCGATACCGGAAATAAAAACGATCTCTTCACGCTTTAATCCCAGCTCAGGCATAACTGTCTGCACCTGTTTTAATATAGAGTAATCACCATACACACCTCTGCCCCTCTCAAGAGGGGATTTGATCCTGCTCACTTTGTAATTATTTTTTTAAACGATGGTAATTTGTTAACCGTATGATTCTTATTTGCACTATCATTTCCCTCTTGAGAGGGGTTAGGGGTGTGGTCTTGACGATTGTATCTTTAACCGTTTCCGTTCACCGAACTCCCGACTCCTAACTATTCAACATTTCAGCAATCTTATCCTTTATCTCTGCAGAAGTAAATGGCATTCCTTTTATTTTATTTAACCCTTTTGCATCCACTAAAAATTTATCACGGATGATTTTGATCAACTGTCCGTTATTAATTTCAGGGATCATTACTTTATCAAAGTTCTTTATAATCTCTCCTAAATTCTTTGGAAGAGGATTCATGTATTTAACATGTGCATGCGAAACATCATGACCTTCTGCAATCGCTTCTCTGACCGCAGTTTTAATTGAGCCATAAGTTGAGCCCCATCCAAGGATCAGTAATTTTCCTTTTTCATTTCCATTATCTATTGTTTGTAATGGAATATAATTCGCGATGTTATCCACTTTCTCCTGGCGGATCTTCACCATGAATTCATGGTTATCCGGATCGTAAGAAATATTTCCTGTTTCATTTTCTTTTTCAATACCGCCTACACGATGCTCCAATCCTTTTGTTCCGGGGATTGCCCATTCGCGCGCTAATTTTTCATTTCGTTTATACGGAAGAAATTTCTCTCCTTCTTTCAAATTGTTTTTTGCGAAAGAAACTTTCAGCTCAGGAAGATCCGCGGCAGTCGGGAATTTCCAGGGCTCAGAACCATTCGCGATATAACCGTCACTTAAAAAGAAAACAGGAGTCATGAATTCAATTGCAAGGCGACAAGCTTCAAATGCCATTTCAAAACAATCACTTGGAGTACTTGCAGACACAACCGGAACCGGTGCTTCACCATTTCTTCCATAGATCGCCTGCATAAGATCAGCCTGTTCAGTTTTTGTCGGCAATCCTGTACTCGGACCGCCACGCTGAATATTTACGATCACTAATGGAAGTTCAAGCATCAATGCTAATCCGATCGCTTCGCCTTTAAGCGCGATACCAGGACCTGATGATGCAGTGATTCCCAAAGCTCCTCCGAACGATGCACCGATTGCAGAAGTTATAGCAGCGATCTCATCTTCAGCCTGGAATGTTTTTACTCCAAAATTTTTGTGTTTCGATAATTCATGAAGAATATCAGAAGCAGGAGTGATAGGATATGTTCCGTAAAATAAAGTCAGTCCCGCTTTCTCAGTCGCTGCGATCAAACCTAAAGCTGCAGCCTGGTTTCCCATGATACTGCGATAAGTCCCTTTTACAACAGGAGCAGGTTTAACCTCATAACGGTTCATAGGTGTTTCCACCGTATCACCGTAATTGAATCCGGCTTTTAAAACTTTAATATTCGCGTCAAGTAATTCAGGACGTTTTTTAAATTGTTCTTTTAAGAATTCAATTGAGTTATCCAATGAACGGTTGTACATCCAATAGATATATCCAAGAACAAACATATTCTTGGAACGGTCCATTTCCTTAGTACCTAATCCGGAACCTTCAAGAGCAGTTCTGGTTATCTTGGTAACATCGATTTCATAAACTTTATATTTCTCAAGAGAATTATCCTTTAAAGGATTAACACCATCAGGATATTTTGCAAGCTTTAAATTTTTAGCATCAAATCCGTCAGTGTTCGCAATAATGATCCCACCCGGTTTTAATTGCTTAAGATTTGCTTTTAAAGCTGCGGCATTCATAACAACCAACACATCGCATGCATCACCTGCAGTAAAGATCTCAACACTTCCGAAATGAAGCTGGAAACCGGAAACTCCGGCAATTGTGCCTTGCGGAGCACGGATTTCAGCAGGAAAATTCGGAAATGTACTGATATCATTTCCGTATAAAGCTGCGGTATTGGTAAATTGTGAACCTGTTAACTGAATACCATCCCCGGAATCACCCGCGAAAAGTATTACTACATTTGATTTTATTTCTGTTGTCATTTACGAAGTACGAATCTAAACGAATTACGAATCTGTGTTTGCTATCTGAGTACTAACAAAAAAGGTTCTCCCTTTTCTGGAAAAACCTTTCAAAAATATGTTTGTGACATCATTAAAAGCAATTTCCGCAAGTCTTAAACTTACAACACATGAATTCAATTTTTGTTGTCGCGAATAAGCTAATTTGTTCCGTTTATTTGCGGTGCAAAGGTACGGAAAATAACCGAAGTAGTATGCAAAATATGTTAATATTTGAGCTGTCCGAAAAGCCTGCAGACATTGATTTTATTAGTAATACTTAACCGCTTTTGACCTGTCGTAAACCGGCAGCCTTAATCAACCTAAGAAAGCGACAAAAGTTTGATTTCTGATAATAAATCCCTTATTTTGCCGGTATGAAGAAGATTTTCCTACTGATCATTTTATTTTCATTAACATACCTTCCGGCATCTGCAGGAGGTTTCCAGATCAATCTGCAAGGACAGAAACAAACCGGAATGGGTCATACCGGAACCGGATTATTACTCGACAATGCAGCGCTGTTCTTTAACCCCGGAGCTGTATCATTCCTTGATTCTTTACGCGGAATTTCTTTAGGTGCAAGCTTTATTTTTCCACGCACCACTTATCTTGAAGCTTATCCCGGAAGATATACCGCTAACATGGAAAAGAATACGGGAATGCCTCTGACTTTATATGGTGTTTATAAATTCAAAAAAACTGCAAAATGGAATGTTGGCCTTGGGATCTATACTCCTTTCGGAAGCAGGGTTCAGTGGCCTGATGACTGGAAGGGACAATTCCTCATCCGTGAGATCAATCTTAAAACTGTTTTTATTCAACCAACTGCTTCATTCAAATTGAATGATAAGATCGGGATTGGAGTCGGATTTATTTATGCTACCGGAAGCTTTAGTCTGCGCAAAGGTGTTCCCATCCAGGATTCAACCGGCAAATATGGAGAAGGTAAATTGAATGGAAAAGCAAGCGGATACGGATTCAATGCAGGGATCTATTTCAAAGCGAATGACAAATTATCAATTGGACTTGATTACCGCTCAGAGGTGAAAGTCAATGTTGATGGCGGTTCCGCAGAGTTCACAGTACCAGGATCTGTTACACAATATTTTCCAAGCACAACTTTTTCTACTCAAATCAGATTGCCGCAAACTATCTCCCTCGGAATTGGTTATTTAGTAACACCAAAAGTTAAACTCGCAGTTGATGTGAATTATGTGGGATGGAAATCATACGACTCTCTTAATATAGATTTTGCTGAAAACACAGATAAGCTTGCTGATATACATTCACCCCGCATGTATCAAAACTCCTTTATTTATCGTATTGGCGGACAATACCAGGTAAAAGAAAAATGGGCAGTGCGCCTGGGAGCTTACTTCGATACAAGTCCGGTTAAATCAGGTTACCTGACACCTGAAACTCCTGATGCTAACAAGTTAGGATTCACAGCTGGTGCAACATTCAATGTTACTAAAATGATCCATCTCGATGTTTCTCTTTTATATATTGAAGGAATGAAACGCACTGATAAAAACATTGAAACAGAATTCGAAGGAACTTACAAATCCAAAGCTGTTGTTCCGGGAGTTAGTTTGGAATGGAACTTCTAACAGTTCGAAAACTAATTTAAAAATGAATTTACGAATCTGTGTGTGAAGACTGTGTTAAATAAACATATATCTTATTAATCAAACTCTCTTTCATATCGTCATCCCGTGCCCCGACACGGGATCTTCATAAGGTTAGCACAATCAAAAAAATTGTTGTTCTAAGCAACAAGATCCCGTGTCGGAGCACGGGATGACAGTCCGATTTATAACATCTCTCCGAAACATGCATAACCTAATACACATATGAATTCTAAGGTTAATTAATTAAATCTTAAGAGTCCTCTTTCACTCTGCTCCTCTGTGTTAAATCACACAGCCTCTGCAAGAATAAGATCCCTCGGGCAAGCTCGGGATGACAAACTGCTCATTAAACATCTTTTTTTTAAACCATACAGCTTCTCTAACATCAAAAGCGCAGCGCCTTTTCTCCGTGTTTCTCCGTGGCCTCCGCTCCTCCGTGGTAAAAAACTCCACCTGATTTCCATCATTTTTATAGAAATTTTTATTTCAGACTTAAATTTCTATCTTTAACATAACTCAAACAAAAACCATCATGAAGAAAATTTACAGCTCATTGTTTACATTTTCGTTATGCCTTGCAGGAGCTAATTTGTCTGCGCAGTGTATCGGAGGAAGGTATCACAACTATGTATTTCCTACTTACACTTTAACTTCCGATGTTCAATACGGAAGTAATTTAAAATATAATAATCTGAACCAAAACTTACTGATGGACATTTATGAACCTCAGGGAGATGTTGCAACTAACCGTGCTTTGGTGATTGTTGCACATGGTGGAAGTTTTGTGGGCGGAAATAAAACAGGAACTGATGTTGTACCTCTTTGCAGAGATCTTGCAAAACTTGGATACGTAGCTGTTTCAATTGAATACCGTACCGGGATGACACATTTTCCCGTTGGAGGACCTCCTGATTCTACGGATGCAGGAGCAGCAGTAATGCGTGCTGTACATGACGGACGCGCAGCTGTAAGATACTTCAGAAAGAATGCTGCTGTTGGCGGCAATACATACAAAATTGATCCGAATCAAATTTATTTTGCAGGTGTTTCTGCAGGTGGATTTATGGCTTTACATATTGCGTATATGGATCTTCTTTCCGAATTCCCTAGTTATGTTGACACGACAGGTGCAGGAACCAATCCTCAGTATGGCTTACATGGAGGTATAGAAGGATTAAGCGGTAATCCCGGCTATTCTTCAGATGTTAAAGCTATTGTAAATATATGCGGTGCACTTGGAGATGTAGCATGGATGCAGCCCGGAGATGAACCTGTATTAAGCCTTCACGGGAATTTAGACGCAACAGTTCCGTATGGTTCTGCAGTAATTTATTTATTTGGTCAGTATCCTCTATTAGTTGTTGATGGAAGCAAAACAATTGCACAAAGAGCGAACAGTGTGGGAATTGAAAATTGTTTTAAGACATATTACAACCAAAATCACATTCCTGAAGTGGGAACTTCTGCAAATAATGTTGCGCAGTATGATACAACGATTGTTTATATGAGAAATTTTTTGGAACACTATACATGCAACTCTCCTGTATTGTGCTCATATAATGGACCTATCCAGACAATTCCGCTTGGAATAAATGATGAAGCGGTTGAAACACAAAACATCGCTGTATTCCCTAATCCGGCAGAGAGCGCATTCACTATTGACCTTTCAGCTTTTTCAACTTCAAACATCACTGTTGAACTTTATGATGTTCTTGGAAAACAAGTGAAAAAGGTTTCAGGAATTAATAATGACAGATATACTCTTTCGAGAGATGGCATGAAGAGCGGAAGCTACATGATCCGCATTACAGCTGATGGAAAACAATTCAGCAGAAAACTGACCTTAAAATAGATCAGCCAAAATATTGAAAAAAGCCCTTCGTCTAAAACGGAGGGCTTTTTTATTGCTCTTCTGTTCTTTTAGATAATTTTGCGTTCTCATATTTTAAAATCCTTCATGGAAAATAATACAGCTGACAAAAAAACTCTTTTCTCCGGATATCAGAAATTTGTGATTGCCATCCTTGCAATTCTGCAATTTACACTCATTCTCGATTTTATGGTATTGTCACCTCTCGGTGCACAACTGTTGGAAGAATTACACATCACCACTTCACAGTTTGGCTGGGTTGTTTCATCTTATGCTTTCAGCGCAGGTGTTTCAGGAATATTAGCTGCTGGATTTGCTGATAAATTCGATCGTAAAAAATTATTGTTATTCTTTTATACAGGCTTCATTATCGGAACATTTCTTTGTGCAGTAGCTCCGGATTATCACTTCCTTTTGATCGCAAGAATCATTACCGGATTATTTGGAGGAGTAATAGGTTCTGTAAGCTTTGCTATTATCACAGATCTGTTCAGAATGGAAGTACGCGGACGGGTTATGGGATTTGTTCAGATGGCATTTGCTGCAAGCCAGGTATTAGGGATACCGATCGGATTGCTTCTTGCAAATAAATTCGGATGGCATTCCCCATTCTGGATGATCGCATTTTTTGGTATTGCAGTAGGAATTGTGATCTTAATTTACATGAAACCGATCACAGAACATTTACAGATAAAATCAGAAAGAAGTGTTTTCGAACATCTTATTAAAACGCTTACCTTAAAGCATCACATCAGAGGATTTGCAGGAACAATTTTATTGGCAACGGGCGGATTTATGCTGATGCCTTTCGGAAGTGCATTCAGCATTCATAACCTTCATTTAACAATGGAACAGCTCCCGTTGCTTTATGGCGTCACAGGAATTTTCTCTATTATTTTCGGCCCTTTTATTGGCAAGTTCAGTGATAAAATCGGGAAATTTAAAACATTCTTTATCGGATCTGTGATCAGCATGCTCATGGTTGCGATCTATACAAACCTTGGTATTACACCGCTGTGGCTTGTTATCGTTATCAACATCTGTTTGTTTGTCGGGATATCATCACGTATGATATCATCATCAGCGCTAATGACAGCAGTTCCTGCACCACAGGACCGTGGGGCTTTTATGGCAATCAATTCAGCTATCCAGCAGATCTCCGGAGGTGTTGCTGCAGCAATCGCAGGAATCATCGTTTTACAAACTCCCTCAGGCGAACTTCAC
>JAJTCJ010000025.1 GCA_021323165.1 Bacteroidota bacterium
TCAACAGTTTGTTGACGATCAAGAACTCGTTAATCAATACATCAAAGGTGATGAATCCGCCCTCTCAAAATTGATCCAACGCCACAAACGTAGAATTTTTAGCTACATTATGCTTACAGTAAAAGATAAAGCATTGGCTCAGGACATTTTTCAGGATACTTTCTTTAAAGTGATCAATACCTTAAAAAAAGGGCAATACAATGAAGAAGGTAAGTTTCTTCCATGGGTTTTACGTATCTCCCATAATCTTATTATAGATAGTTTTAGAAGAGATAAGCGTATGCCTACTATCAGTGGTGGAAAGAATGAAGAAGGTGATGATTTTGATATCTTTAGTGTAATCCCGATGGAGGATAAAAATGTGGAACAAAGTATTGTTCAGGGTCAGATCAGGAAAGATATCAGGAAACTGGTAGAAATGCTACCGGCCGAACAAAGAGAAGTATTAATGATGCGTCACTACTACGATATGAGCTTTAAGGAAATTTCAGAACAAACCAATGTAAGTATTAATACTGCCTTAGGAAGAATGAGATATGCTCTGATAAACCTACGTAAGATGATAGAAGAGAAAGAAATAGTAGTAAGCTTTTAATAATTAATCCCCGGTAAATTTTTTATCGGGGATTTTTTTTGCCTGCTAACAATATCACGAATAATCTTTCGTTATCCATACATAAAACCTAAAACAACTCTATGAGTAAAACCTCTACTAAGACAAAAATTACTACATCCCCAATTGAAATGACAAAAGAAGAACTTGACAACATTAGTGAATTTCCTTATGAACCGGGACAGAATGTTATCAATAATATTCTTAATTATTCAAAAGCATTAAGTATCAGAAAATCAAAGAATTTAGTACACTTTGAAATGGTATTAAACTAAGGGAAAGAAAATTTTGAAAAAAGCTACTGCTTTTTGATTTTCCGGCAGATAAAGGGATGCGAAGACTTTCTTTTTTTCTTTGTTGGTCAGATGCCAGCTTAAGGAGATACGATCGTTGAGTTCATTTCTTAATTCAAAATCCACAATATCTATTGGTGCCTTACACCACAGATCAGCCATCTGGATCTGCTGATTCTGGTTGTAATCCTGAACCTGGAAAAGATTTCCATAAAAACTGCCTAAGGGCCTGCTAAGTGCTTCAGCCAATGTTTGCGAAGGATTTTCATCAATAGGAATGTTTTTATGTTTATCCCTGATCTGAATAATTATTATCCCACCCGTATTCTCAGCGATCCAGTCGTTAAATGTTTTAATGAATCTTAAGGTGGTTTCTAATCCATAATTATCACGTAAGCCTGCATCCATGATCTCGATCCTCGGTTCACTCGGAAGAGAAACCACAGGTGAAATATAAGGGAAGGTTGCACTCATCCTAAGCACGCTTGTAAATAGAGTTTTTCCTGCACTTTGTTCACGGAAGAATCGTGAGTATTCTATTGCATCAAATAGTTTATTATAATTTGTTTTATCTGTTTTAGCGTTTTGAGTTATGTAAGATATTCCCTGTGGTGAGATCAGCATTTTTCTTCCATCATTCACAATAGAAGGAGAGAATATCATCATTGGGATATATGAATTTGCTTCAGGAAGCTTATAGTTTTCAAGGCGCTTATTGAAAACATTTCCGGTGTTTTCTTCAAGTCTTTGTTCGAAAGCATATCCCCGATCCTGAGAATATTTATGTCCGTCAACTGTAAAACTCTTTAAAGGGAAAAGCCATTCACTTGTAGCTACAGTAAAAGCAATAGGATTAAGTACATCTTTAGCAATGTTAGTTCGATAGTGTGATCCATAATAGCTTTTAATTTTTCCTTCCTGCTTGAGCAGATAAAGTTCACGCATATAAGCTGCACCAACCATTCCACCGGAAGAGCCAGTGATCAATTGAGTTTGGCTGAGTAATCTTCCATGCAGAAGGCTATCAGTGTACTGCAAAGTGTATAATGTCCACAGTGATGACCTGCAGCCTCCACCGCTTACATTAACAAAGATCATCTTTGGTTTTTTGTCTTTATTCCAAAATGTCGTGTTTTTGGTTTTCCACTTATTCAGTATTTCCAAAGTGGCATTCCGGTCATTATTAAGATTGTCGTAATGAAGATCGATGTCTTTAAAACTATCATAATCGTATCTGGCCTTTATCGTATTGTAATTCAATCCATAAGCTCTGTTATCTATTGATAAAAAATCCAGTTTGTGCAAATAGTTAAATGCAATAAGGAAAGTGAAGAAAATAACCGTGGACCATCCACGAAACCATGCATAAAAGGAACTGAATAACATCAAAAACATGGTAAACAACAGAAATAAACTTGCGCTTGCCGGAATTTCAAAAGCTGAAAAACTTGAAAACAATCCTAAGGTTATGAGACTTACGATAGTTAATATCTGAAAAAGAAAAGCTGCTTTATGGTTCTGCTTTAATACGGCTTTAAGCATTTCCTTTTTATAGTGGCGTACCGATCTGACAAGCCTGATCTTAAAGGGTGTTATAAGATAAGTTTCTACATACCAATCCCTGGATTCTTTAATTAAGTGAGGATTTCGTTCACCATTAAAATCTCTTTTGATATTCTCTTTCAACTTTTCCGCCAGCTGTTCGGAGCTCTGGATACCATAGAGATGAGTGATATTCTTATTCGTTTTAAAGAAATAAGTAAATGCGATAAAAATAAAAAACAGGTTGCCGGCTATAAAACTTGCAATAAAGAATAAGATCTCCCATAAAGGAAATATGCCTTCGTCCTTGAGAAAGAAATATATCTTAAATGAATACAGGAGTGTAAATGAAACCGGAAAGAAGAAGTTGTTAAGACAATATTTCATGAATGGATTCCGGAGCGTTGCTAAAAAGGGAAATCTGAATCCATTTTTAATATAACTCGAAATGTTATATGACATAATAAAACCTCCGCATGCAAATCCTGTAATGAAGTAGGAGATGTAACTGATCTTGTCGAAATACTCTGGTCCCCAGAAAAGGTATGCCACTCCATAACGTGGCGCAATATTATTGGTTATTATTCCAAAGAAGACCAACCAGAAAATTATAAGAAGCTGATTTTTTTTAAAATCGAGCAGGAAGAGCCTGAAATAAAAGGAATAGAAGATCCTCCTGAAAACAGGATGTCTTTGAAGTGATCTTTTAAACCTACCAGGGAAGCTCATATTGATTTAAATCTTACTGTTAACTATTTTCAGGATCTCATTTTCCAACTGCTGCGTTTTTTCTTCTATTACGTTTCCTTCAGCAATTAGTTTCTCTGCGAAAGCTTTATCGGTTAAGCCGGCAGCGTTTATTTTAACATTAAGAAATGCACCCATAACAGCCGTTCTTGCGCATAAAGCTCCTACACCTGCATCTGTTACAGAATTAGGATTACCATTTTCTGCCATTGCTTTGATCACTTCCATAGAGTCATAGCAAATCTTCATTACCTTAAAAGGAACTTCTGTTGCATATTTTGTTGCATCCTGAATGGCTGCAGTCCTTGCTTTCTTTTCATCTTCTGTTGCTTTAGGCAAACCAAAAGCCGTCATTATTTTATTGAATGCATTTGTGTCTTCATCTACAAGTCTTAGAAGTTCATTTTTGAATTCCTGTCCTTTTTCAGCCCAGTCTGAAAACTCTTTCCATCGATCATCCCAACCCGGTTTGTGTGAAGAGAGATTTGCAACCATTGTTCCAAGTGAAATGCCTAATGCGCCAACATATGCTGAAATTGAGCCACCGCCCGGTGCAGGACTTTCACTGGCTGTTTCATTGGCAAACTCAGTAAGATCCATTTTGATCAATCTTCCTTGAGCAACATCTTTCAAAAGATACTCAATGATTCTTTCTTCAGGCTTGAATGGTGCGAGTTCATCAAGGCCAAGCGATTTTACAGCGATCTTTATCAATTCCTTTTCTGAAACTCCTGTAGATCGGTTTTGTTTGTGAAGAAAGTATTTACCTGCATCCAACAAAGCTTTTAAAGGTATTAATCCTACCAGTTCCGAACCCGTAACACGAAGTCCGCGTTCGCTCGCTTTTTTACAAACTTCATCAAACGCTACATGGACTGGAGTAACAGTTATGTTCGTGAGGTTCATTGAAATCTGTGCAATTCCATACTCTTCAATATACCAACCGATCGCTTTTACACATTTTAAAGATCCGGGAATGTTAACCGGATTTCCTATTTCATCAGTAACAATTTTACCTGTAACGGGATTTCCTTCCCGTTTAACTCTTCCTCCTTCGCGGACATCAAATGCGATCGCGTTAGCTCTGCGGGTAGAAGTAGTATTTAAGTTTATATTATATGCAACAAGGAAATCACGTGCTCCGATTACTGTTGAACCTGCTCTTACGGAATGTTCAGCGGGACCGAAATCAGGTTTCCATTCAGGTAATTTAATTTTCTTGAAGAAACCTTCATATTCTCCGGCACGGATAACTGAAAGATTACTGCGGTCTTTATTTTTTTGGGCTGCTTCATACAAATAAACAGCGATGTTTAATTCTTTACCTACTTTCTCTGCAAGCTTCTTTGCATACTCAGCGGTTTCTTCCATTGTTATTCCGGCAATTGGGATCAGCGGACAAACATCGGTTGCACCCATACGCGGATGTTCGCCCTTATGCTTGCTCATATCAATTAACTCACTTGCCTTTTTTATTGCAAGAAAGGCTGCGGTAATGACAGCATTTGGTTCGCCAACAAACGTAACTACTGTTCTGTTTGTAGCTTTACCCGGATCAACATTCAGTAATTTAACTCCTTCAACAGATTCTATTTCATTGGTGATCTGTTTGATAATGTTCATGTCATTTCCTTCAGAAAAATTAGGAACGCACTCGATTAGTTTGTTGGTCATTGGTAAGGGTTAAAAGTTAAAGGTTAAGAGTTATTAGTATTAGTGCTATTAAGAATTATTTTAGTCATTATTGGCAAACTTCTTCTTTTGATTAACAAGATAGTTAATATAACCATTCAGTATTGCAAGGCATTTGGTTAAAAGTGAACGATATTCATTGTATTGCACTAATGAAATATAATTTTCATCTTTTGCGATAATAAAATGATCTGCAATTTCATGCAGAGAACCTCTGCTTTGTCTGCAAAATTGAATGTTTTCCTGGAAATGAAATCTCCCATATCCTTCTGCAATATTATTGGTTACAGAGCGTGAAGCACGAATCAATTGATCTGAAAGATTATATTTTTCCTCTTTGGGAAGAGTTTTTGTCAACAAAGAAATATTTCTTCTTAATTCAGTAGCTGTTTTCCAACATTCCAGATCTTCAAAACTTCTGATCTCCATACACTTTTAACTTTAACCTTTAACAATTAACTTGTTTTCTTTAATAAAATCCGTTACCAAATATGCAATTAATTTTCCGGTTTTGTTATCTGTTTTTATGTGAGAAAGAACAGGTGCTGCTTCAGCAATATGGAGGTATACGGCATTTGTGTTTTTTGCACACCAGGTAACATATTGTCGGGCCTGGTTAGCACTGATCCCGCTTGAAGTTTTAGCACTTGAGGGAATATTCTGAATAGTATCCATATCAAGCTCAATTCCGCAGTAACCTTCTTTTGTAAATCCGGTGGCGTATCTAACTGCTTCTTTAAAACTTAACTCTTCACGAACAAAAATGTCTTCGAAAAAAGAAAATTGAATTTGTTTCGGATGCTTTTTTAATTCTTCCAGAACGCTTTGTGAATTGTAATTTTCATGAAGCCCGACAACAGCATATTTATTTATAAAGCCTTCATTAAAAGCGTAAGAAAATCCATTTCCGCTATGACGGCCCTCTAATGGTCTGAAATCAGTATGTGCATCCGAATTAATAACGTTGATCTTGGGGGAGCTGATCTTACCTGATTCAAACAATCCTTCTGCAGTACCTTTTATATTTCCGTATGAATTGTTGTGTCCACCGCCAATGATAATTGGAACTTTGCCGGACAGAATTATAGTCTTTATAATATCAGAAACCCTCTGATCAACTTCTTTTGTAAGATCACGTAATGTACTAACATCCGCTCTTTCGGACCTTTTCATAAGATCTTCGAATTCAATATGGCCGAGTACAAGCAATTCTTCTCCTTTCAGAAAATCATTGCTCTGTATGTTAAGGATATTTGTGAGTGCCGGTTGCCATGCGGTATGTGCTCCACCACGGCCAAAGTTTGCCCTTACACCAATATCTTCCGATAAACCAAGTAAAACGAAAGTCGCATCAGAACTCTTAAGTTCGGAAAGGTTGGAATCAAGAGATTGAACTCTTTCGCCTAGTTTAGTTTCGCCCGGACGTTTGCGTGTAAGTGTAGAAATGTATGCTTTATTATATACTTTTAAATGATCGGTTTTTAACACAGAGTAGTAGAGTTGACGGTTTACAGGGAGATTAGTTCATTACTTTACCATTTATGATCACTGTTTCAATAAGATTGCTTCCGAATGAATATGGAATAAATGCATAGGAAGGGATATCTTTTGTGATAAATACATTAGCTTGTTTTCCTACCGCGATACTTCCATGAGTATCACTAAGATCCATTGCATACGCAGAATTTATTGTCGCAGCATTTATAGCTTCTTCAGGTGTCATTTTGTATTGAACGCAGCAAAGTGACAACATAAAATTCATGTTTCCACTTGGACTGCTTCCCGGATTATAATCGCTGGCCACGGCAACCGGTAACCCAGCATCGATCATTCTCCGTGCTGGAGGAAGAGGCAGACTTAAAAAGAAAGCGGCTCCCGGCAAAACTGTAGGCATTGTTGAGGAATTCTTTAAAGCTTCAATCTCCTTATCACCGACAAACTCAAGATGATCCACACTGATAGCATCAACTTCAACTCCCGCAAGTGTTCCGCCAAAATTACTTAATTGTTCAGCATGCACTTTTGGTTTCATTCCATGCTTTTTTCCAGCATTTAGAATTTCAATTGTTTCTTCTTTGGTGAAATAATTTTGCTCGCAAAAAACATCGCAATAATCCGCCAGTTTTTCAGCTGCAATTTTAGGCATCATTTCATTAATGATGATATCAATATATTTACGCTTATTATTCTTAAGATCAGCCGGTACTGCGTGTGCTCCAAGGAAAGTGGCTTTTATAGTTAAAGGAGAAAGAGTCTTTAATTTTTTAATGACTCTAAGCATTTTAAGCTCAGTTTCAACACTTAAACCATATCCGCTTTTAATTTCTACAGCTCCTGTTCCCTGCAGCATGATCTCGTTAAGTCGTTTTAATGCGCTTTCAATTAATTCTTCTTCAGTAGCATCATTTAACTTTTTTGCCGAATTTAATATTCCTCCACCGCGTTCAAAAATTTTCTCGTAGGTCAGTCCGTTTATTCTGTCTACAAATTCACCTTCGCGACTTCCTCCATAAACAATATGCGTATGGCTGTCACAATAGGATGGAAGTACCAGTTTATCGGAAGCATCAATAACAGTAAGGTTGGACCAATCTGTTATACCTTCCCAGTCATCCATTCTTCCAAACCCAACAATTTTATCATTCTCCAATGCCAGCCATGCATCGGTAATACAATCAAGATTTTTCATATCTGTCCCGCACACTTTTTTACAAGGATTTTCTTCCACACCAACCAGCTGTTTTATGTTTTTAATCAGGATCTTCATCTCAATTTTATTAGGGCTGAAAGATACAAAATTGCATAGTACCCGTGGTTTTTTTTATTGAATAAGGCAACCTTTTGGATTTCGGTCCGACTACTTATTGATTACTCTTACAAATACACTTTAAAAAAAATTCAATGGTATAAAACTACATTTTTTAATAATTTTTTAATCATTTAAATGTAAGCACATGAAGGAATTATTTTGTAAATGTTCGTTGTTACTATTGGTCATAAATTCGAACGCACAAGAAGTTATCCATGAACAACCTGTTATACCTAAAGTTAAAAAGAATGAGATCTTTCTCAACACTGCTCCTCTGTTCAGAATGCTGTTAAATGCGGGGGAACCTGCAATAACACGGTTTTCAATAACGTATAAAAGAGCAATGACAGATAAGTCTGCATTTCGATTTTCCCTGATGGCTGATATGGTCAATAAGGATGGTCATTACCCGCACAATAGAAAGGAAACAATTATTTTGAAAAGTGACAGTGTGCTGATAAAGCAGAAAAACATCTCACCCGGGTATGTGAGTCCTCACCTCAATTTAGGGTATGAACGGCTGTTTGGAAAGCGTAAGCTCAAATGGTTCTTTGGGGCCGATCTCACCTTCGGTTATGCAGCCAGCCGCTCCTACACAAATCAAGTGAGACTGGTTAAAGATCCCGGTTTAGGAACTAATACCTGGGTTGAAGTTGGCGAAACAGAACATACAATAGCTTCGGTAAATAGAAAAATACTTGCATTTGGCCTTAGCCCGTTCTTCGGGGCTAAATATCCAATTTCTAAGAGATTTTTCATTTCAGCGCAGGTTGGGGCTGATATGACATACAGAATAGAAGATATTACTGAACATGAAGGGCTGTCTAAGAAAAATTATAAAGTCACAGTCTTCGATTTTGATCAGGCTGCAGGTGTGATTAATGACATTTCAATAGTATATAAATTTTAGCATATTAATGATTGGCCATGATCTGAAGTAGAGTGTTTTTTTCTTAAAATTTGCTGAGGAACACCGGTTTGGTACCAAAAAATATTTGCAATTAATTCACCCGTATACTCTCATTTATTCATTAAATTTGCCTGTTAAGCAATTGAATTATGGCAGGTAATACCTTCGGGAAATTGTTCACATTGACAAGCTTCGGTGAATCGCATGGCGAAGCTATAGGAGGTATTATTGATGGTTGTCCGGCCGGACTTAATATCGACATTGAATTCATACAAAAAGAGCTTTACAGAAGACGCCCCGGCCAGTCGCATATTGTGACCCAGCGACATGAAAATGATCGGGTCGAATTTCTATCCGGAATTTTTGAAAATCAAACCACCGGTACACCCATTGGATTTATTGTAAAAAATGAAGATCAGAAATCAAAAGATTATGATCATAATAAAGATGTCTATCGACCTTCTCATGCAGATTATACTTATGATGCAAAGTACGGCCTTCGTGACCATCGCGGTGGCGGCAGGTCATCTGCCCGTGAAACTGTTAGTCGGGTAGTTGCGGGCGCGATAGCTAAACAGATACTTTCGAAATACGGTATTACAGTTCAGGCTTATACTTCCCAGGTAGGTGAGATTAAATTATTAAAAAGCTATCATGATCTGGATCTTAGTAAAACGGATGATAGCATTGTTCGTTGTCCGGATGAGCTGATCTCAGAAACAATGATCCAGAAAATTGAGCTGACAAGAAAAGAAGGCGATACTGTTGGTGGAGTGATATCTTGTGTAGTTAAAGGCTGTCCTTCAGGATTGGGTGAACCTGTATTTGATAAGCTTCATGCGGATCTTGGAAAAGCAATGTTAAGTATCAATGCTGTTAAAGGCTTTGAATATGGAAGCGGTTTTGAAGGAGTGAAAATGAAAGGCTCTGTTCATAATGATATTATGTTCACTGAACCTGATGGTTTGAAGTTCAAAACCAATAACAGTGGCGGAATGCTAGGAGGAATCAGCAATGGTGATGATATTTATTTCAGAGTTGCATTTAAGCCTGTTGCCACAGTAATACAAAAGCAGGATACGATAAATTCAAAAGGAGAAAGTGCTGAGATCATGGGAAAGGGAAGGCATGATCCTTGTGTATTGCCGCGCGCTGTTCCGATAGTGGAGGCAATGGCAGCTTTAGTCATGGTAGACCATTTATTAAGAAATAAGAACTCACGTTTAAATAATAGTGATTCTAACCCAAGCGGAGCTTTTTTATATTAAATAATAATATATAACAAGCAAGGTTTACGGAGTTCGGCTCTAAATGCAAAACAATAATTAATAAATAGATTTTAAGTTAACTAATAACTAATTAACCCAAATAACAAATAACTAAGATGAACGAAACACCTAAAAAGAAAAAGAGCTTATTGCGCAGAATCCTTAAATGGACCGGTATTTCATTATTAGTACTGATAATTTTATTGATCGCTGCACCTTTCATTTTTAAGAAACAAATAGTTCAGTTAGTGAAGGATACGGCTAATAAGGAGTTAAATGCAAAAGTGAATTTCGGGGATTTCGATCTTTCTCTGTTTCGCTCTTTCCCTGATTTTAGTTTATCGGTTGACAGTGTAAGTGTGGCTAATATTGGTGAATTTGAAGGCGACACCCTTCTATATGCTAAGAATCTGTCTTTATCACTTGACCTTATGAGTGTGATTAAAGGTGATAAATATGAGATCCATTCAATTTCACTTGATCAGCCAAGGATCAATGCACGTGTTCTGAAAAACGGTAAAGCTAATTGGGATATTGCTAAGCCTTCTGCAGATACTGCTGTTTCAGATACATCAGCTTCAGCTCCTTTTAAAATGGGATTAGAAAAATTTGAAATAAAGAATGGCTATATCGTTTATGATGATGCTTCTCTTGGGTTCTTTACTGAATTGTATAATATGAATCATACGTTAAAAGGAGATTTCACTTCTGATAATTTCTTATTGGAAACACTTACTGAAATTGAGCGCTTTACTATGAATTACGGTGGAGTTGCTTATATGAATAAAGTGAAGACGCGTATCAAAGCTGATCTTGATGCAGATATACCGAACTTCAAATTTACTTTTAAAAATAATGAATTCTCATTCAATGAACTTACTTTAGGTTTAGATGGTTTCTTCGCAATGCCAAAAGAAGATATGGACATGGATCTTAAATTCAAAGCGAATCAGACTGAATTTAAGAACATCCTTTCATTGATCCCTGGTGTTTATACCGCAGATTTTAAAGATGTTAAAACTTCCGGAAAGCTTACGTTGGATGGCTTTGCAAAAGGAATTTATAATGATAAAAAAATGCCTGCTTTTGGCTGCAAGCTATTAATTCAGGATGCAATGTTCAAGTATCCTTCATTGCCAAAATCAGCAAACAACATCCAGGTTGATCTCTTAGTCGATAATAAAACGGGTGAACCTGATGCTACTGTGATCGACTTGAATAAATTCCATGTTGATCTTGGCGGAAATCCTATTGATGCAGTTATGCATGTTTCTACACCGGTTTCTGATGCAAACATTGATGCTAAGGTAATGGCTAAAATAAATCTTGCGACTATGAGAGATATCATACCGATGGAAAAAGGGGATGACCTGAATGGAATGATCACTGCTGATGTTAAAATGAAGGGGCGAATGAGCAGTATTGAAAAAGAGCGCTATGAAGAATTTAATGCTGAAGGTCAGCTGGCAGTGCTTGATATGAATTACAAAACGGAATCACTTACTTACACAACGGTGATAAACGCTTTGTATCTTCAGTTTAATCCCAAAACTGTTGACTTAACAAAATTCGATGCTAAGATCGGTAAGAGTGATATTCAGATGGATGGTAAGATCGAGAATTTTTTACAGTATGCTTTAAAGGATTCATTGTTGAAAGGTAATTTCAACTTAAGATCTTCTATGCTGGATCTGAATGAATTAATGAGCAGCACAGATACCACCAAAGCTGCTGCAGCAACCGATACGGCAAAAGCAACTGTTGCGGAAGTGCCATCAAATCTGGATGTCCGACTGAATGCTGATGTTAAGAAAATGCTTTATGATAATCTTACAATTACAAATGTTACAGGCGGAGTAGCAATTAAGGATAGTAAGATGACCCTGGATAATCTTAAGCTTGCAATAGATGAGCTTGAAGGAACTATGGCATTAACAGGTGTTTACAATACTCAGAATGTTAAAAAGCCAACTGTTGATTTTAAAGTTGATATTGCGAATTTCGATATTCCAAAAACATTTAAAGCATTTAATACAGTTAAGAAGTTAGCTCCTATTGCTCAATTTGCGAAAGGGAAATTCTCAACAGATCTTAAATTCAAAACGCTTTTAGATGAACACATGGAGCCTGTAATGAACACATTAGAAGGTGGTGGACACTTAAGAACCAGCAGTGTAAGTGTGGAAGGTTTTGAACCTATCAATAAACTGGCTGACGCCTTAAAGCAAGAGAAGTATAAAAAGCTGACATTTGAGAATGTTAATGCCACTTATACCTTCAAAGACGGTAGAGTAGAAGTTGATGAAATGCCAATCAAAACAGGAAACATAACAGCTAAGGTAAAAGGATCAACCGGCTTCGATCAGACAATCGATTACACATGGAACATGGAAATCCCTCGTGCAGAATTCGGTTCACAGGCGAATGCTGCTGCCGGAAGTGTTCTTGATCAGATCAATAAAGCTGCCGGAACGAATGTTAAGCTTGCAGACAAAGTAAAGATTAAGGCTATATTTGGTGGAACGATAACCAAACCTGTTCTTAAGACGGATCTGTTCGGCTCCGGAGGCGGGGATAGTTCTCCAAAAGAAACAGTAAAAGAAGTTATTGGTCAGGGTGTTGACATGGCAAAAGAAAAGGCACGTGAAGAATCTGAAAAGATCATGAAAGATGCTCAGGCGGAAGCTGATAAAATAAAATCCGATGCAAAAGTGCTTGCTGATAAAACTAAAGCCGAAGGTTATGCTGCGATTGATAAAAATGTAGAAGATCTGAAGAATCCTATTGCTAAAGCTTCTGCGAAAATGGCTGCTCCGGCTGCAAAGAAAGAAGTAGATAAGCAGGCTCAGAAAATACTTGATGAAGCAAACAAAAAAGCAGATGATGTTTTAATTAAAGCAAAAGCGGAATCAGATAAAAAACTTCAGAAATAGTTTAAATTTAAGTTAATAGTTATTCGTCAGTTCGTCTCCGGGCGGTCTGACGAATATTCTTTAACATTTAACTATTAACCATTAACTGTTACAATTAACAATTCCTCAATTATAAAAGCAATGAAATCTCTTGTTTTTTTCTTTTCAGTATTTTTTGTTATCTCATCTTTAGCCCAGGATGAAGGTAAATGTCAGACTATCGAGAATAAAAAAGCTGTTAAATTATATGAGCAGGGACTTGATAAAAAGAATAAGAAAGAAGAACGTCTGGAATTTCTCAAAAAAGCGATGGAGCTTGAACCGGATTATGTAGATGCAAATTTTGCATTTGCCATGGAAAGGATCAAAACACTTATTTATGCTGATCAGTCATTCAAACCTACCGAGCCTTATTTTAAAAAGGTGATCGAGATCTGTCCTAAATATCATTCGAATCCATACTATTTTTTAGGTTTTATTTATTACGAAGAAGAAAAGTGGGATGAAAGTGTAAAGTATCTGAAAGAGTTTTTAAATTTTAAATCCGATGATGATAAAGCATTTGATAAGGATTACGATGCATATCTTCGACAGGGAAAAGAGATGCTTAAATATGCAAAACTTTATGGTGAGATCTTAACTCACCCAGTGCCTTTTGATCCTCATCCTGTTGAAGGTGTCAGCACGGAAAAAGCAGAATATCTTCCACTGATCTCTGCAGATGATGAAATGATGCTTTTCAGCAGAAGAGTTCCCTATGTAAATAAAGATGCTGTAGCGGAAAGTGATCGCGAACTCGAAATGTTCAGTTACAGTAAGCGCGATAAGACGAGCGGTAAATTTAATAAAGGAAGCCGAATGCCTTATCCTTTCAATAAAGGGACAAATGAAGGCGGTGCAACTTTATCAATTGATAATAAGCACATGTACTTTACTTCAGGGAAAAATGAAGGTGGTGACCAGGTTAATATTGATATCTATCATTCAGATCTGGTCAATGGTGAATGGACAGATCCGGAAAAAGTTCCGGGAATAAATGATCCGGTTTACTGGGATTCTCAGCCAACTTTAGCTTCAGATGGTGTTACATTGTATTTTGCGAGTGATCGTCCGGGTGGAATGGGAGGTACGGATATTTACAAAGCGGTGAAGGATAAAACAACCGGTGTGTGGAGTAAGCCCCAGAATCTGGGAAGAGGAATAAACACTCCTTACGCTGAACGCACTCCGTTCATGCACTCGGATTTTGAAACTATGTATTTTGCTTCAGACGGACATCCGGGAGTGGGCGGACTTGATATTTTTTATTCCAGGGTGGATTCAGCAGGAAAATGGACAGAGCCTAAAAATCTTGGTGTGCCTATTAATACAAAAGGCGATGATTTCGGTCTTATTGTGAGTACTGACGGTCATCTGGGATATTTTTCATCCAATGAACCATCCCGTGTAATGGGACGTACTGTTGGAAAAGATGACATTTATTCGTTTGAGCTTTATAAAGAAGCTCGTCCCCAGGATGTATCCTTCTTCAAAGGGAAGGTTGAAGATAAAGCATTAGGCGAAGTGAAAAACTTCACAGTTGAAGTAACAGATGCGGTTACTAAAAAAGTAACAAAGGCAGTTGTTGATTCTTCAACAGGAGATTTTGCCGTGGTGTTAAATAACAAGGTGAAGAACGATCAGATAGTAACAGTTAAAAAGGATGGATATGCTTTCAGTTCTCAATTGATCTCAAAAGATTCAATGACCAGCTCAAAACCTAAAAAGCTTCAAAGCATAGTTGTGGATACGTTTGCGGTTGGAAGAACTTATCCTTTGAATGATATTTATTACAAAACGAATTCTGCAGCGTTAGATCCTCGCTCAGCGATTGTTATTGAAGAATTTGTAAAGTTCCTGAAAGAGAACCCCTCTATAAAAATTGAGATCCACGGGCATACAGATAATGTTGGAAAGCCGGAAGCAAACATAGCACTATCCACTGACCGTGCATTTACTGTACGGGACATTTTATTGGAAAAAGGTATTGATGAAAAGCGGTTGCTGAACTTCAAAGGTTACGGTTCCAGTAAGCCTATCGCAGATAACTCTTCAGAAGCAGGAAGGGCAAAAAACAGAAGAACAGAGTTTGTGATTGCTGCGAAATAAAAAACACCTTCACTGAATGATCACTGAAGGTGTTTTAAAGGAAATACTTTTAGGACTTAAGCTGTTACATTTCGCTTAATGTTCCTGTAAGAGAAATCATTGAAGATATGTCTTCTCGCTAGTCTACCAGGAGATCCAGCATTAACAAGCTTAATATACATATTGCGTGGAACGTGATAGTATTCATAAACAGACCCGTCCAGAAAGTCAATTCTTAAAATATTATCTACGTAGTTAAAATCAGCAATATTAGAAGTTGTAGTGGTTTTGATATATTCAGGTTTTTCCTGCTCAATTGTTTCAGGAGCAATGCTTACAAGAAAATGGTAAGCTTCGATCAACTCTTTGCTGATTGCTTCGTATTCTAATTTTGTAGCTTCATCCTGCACTCTGTCCGGATGATACGTCTTCATAGCATTACGGTAAGCTGTTTTTAGCTCAGCCAAAGTGCTTAGTTTTGTTACTTCTAATAATTTGCGGTAATCGTTAACTTTTTTCATTGAATATTGTACTGTTATAAATTTAAGGCTGCAAAGATACTGATTATTTTCTACCACTAAGGCGGAAAGGCGCTAAGATTAATGGGTTTTCGACTAGTAAAGACAAAGTCCTGTTGAAATTAGCTGTGTGTGAATGCTAAACGTCCCAAGTGTGTTACAAAATAAAAACGCTCCAATATGGAGCGTTCTTAGTGTCTTAGTGGTAAAAAACTAATCGGCCTGTAAGAACGGATACTTGTAATCTGTAGGCGGAACAAACGTTTCCTTTATTGTTCTTGGAGAAACCCAACGTAATAAATTGATCATTGATCCGGCTTTATCATTTGTTCCGGAACCTCTTGCTCCTCCGAATGGCTGCTGACCTACAACTGCCCCTGTTGGTTTGTCATTGATGTAAAAGTTTCCTGCTGCGTTGCGCAAGGCTTTTGTTGCAAATTCTATTGCATAGCGATCCTGTGCGATAACAGCACCGGTTAATGCGTAAATAGAAGTGGAGTCAACAATCTTTAATGTTTCTTCCCATTTATTTTCATCATAAACATGCAATGTTAATACAGGACCGAAAAGCTCTTCACACATCGTTACATATTTAGGATCCTTTACTTTTAATATTGTTGGTTCAATAAACCATCCTTTTGATTTATCATAGTTACCACCGGCAACTATCTCAACATCTTTATCAGCTTTTGCTGCATCTATGTATTTAGCAAGCTTATCAAAGGACTTTTCATCAATTACTGCATTTATGAAATTGGTAAAATCCTCTGTAGGACCCATTTTAAAAGACTTAAGATCTGCCACAACCTGTGTTTTTACATCTTCCCAGATATTAGATGGAATGTAAGCACGTGAAGCTGCTGAACATTTTTGTCCCTGATACTCAAACGCACCGCGGCTGATAGCTGTTGCTACAATTTTAGGATCAGCTGATCTGTGAGCAACGATGAAATCCTTTCCGCCTGTTTCACCAACTATGCGAGGATATGTTTTGTATTTGTGAATGTTGTTTCCAATCGTTTTCCAGATGTTCTGGAATACTTCAGTTGATCCCGTAAAGTGAATCCCTGCAAAGTCAGCATGGTTAAAGATCACATCTGCAGCATCCGGACCTGAAGGATAGATAAGATTGATCACTCCATCAGGAATACCGGCTTTCATGAAGATCTCCATTAATACATTTGCAGAATAAACCTGAGTATTTGATGGTTTCCAAACAACTACATTGCCCATCATTGCACACGCAGTTGGTAAGTTTCCTGCGATTGCTGTGAAGTTAAATGGCGTTAAAGCATAAATGAAACCTTCCAATGGTCGTTGTTCAACACGGTTCCAGATCCCCACACCCGTTACAGGCGGTTGTTGTTTATAGATCTCTGTCATGTACATAACATTGAAACGAAGAAAATCGATGATCTCGCATGAAGAATCGATCTCAGCCTGGTAAGCGCTTTTTGATTGGCCTAACATTGTAGCTGCGTTTAACTTTGCTTTGTATGGACCTGCAATAAGTTCTGCAGCTTTTAAAAAGATGCTTGCGCGATGTTCCCATGATAAAGCTTCCCACTGTGGTTTAGCAGCAAGAGCAGCATCTATAGCCTGTTTCACATGTTCCTTGGTTGACTTATGAAAATGACCCAATGTGTGTTTATGGTCGTGAGGGGGCGACATTCTTACTTTGTCATTACCACGAACTTCTTTGCCGCCAATATACATAGGAACATCTGTTTCTTTGGAGCGAAGTTCTTTTAGCATTGCCTGAAGTTCTTTGCGTTCAGGGCTGCCGGGTGCATAACTTTTAACAGGTTCGTTCCATGGTTGGGGAACATTGTAAATTCCTTTTGGCATAGTGAGGAGATTATAAATAATTAATTATGAATGATAAATTTTGAGGTCCAAAGATAAGAAAATTGAGAGAGGATTTTACAGGCAACCTCCAACAAACGAAAGTTCTTAAAGCGGAGACTTTAGACCGTGTTTTTCTTTCAGAGAATAAAGCCATTCGAGCGCCCCTTCTTCAGTATTGAAAAGCTTTAATTCACGTTTAGGGTTGTAGAATCTCAGTAGGAAATTAACGAATAGTTTTTGCGGCAAGGAAGGAGTCACCACAGCTTCTGCAATGGTAACGGAAGAAGCTTCATCACTGCCGGCAAAATCCCTGGCTTCTTTGCTGACACTCCCATGCATTCCACCGACTACAAGTACAAGTAATTCCTTTTTTGCTGCAAAGGAACTGACATTCTGAAAGATTTGCCTGGAGGCAGCAAGATCAACTTCTGCCCCTTCTTTTATAATTACTTTTATAACGCCATCTGACCTAAGCTGAACTTTACTGATATCAGTAGTTAATTCTTTAAGAACCGTAACATCTTTCACCGAAACCATATACAAACATGTTTCGACAAATCTAAACCATTTATTTAATTGAAGAAATAAAAAAAACGCTCCCGGATAGCAGGAGCGTTTTTTCAATCACAAACAAATAAATTTTTATTGAGCTTTTGCTTCAAGGTCAAATTCGATATTCACCTTTTCTGAAATGAATTTGTCTCCTAAGGTTTTATCATTACCATAATTCATTTTCCATTCAGTACGGTTAATGTCAAAATCAGCTTTAGCTTTTAAAGTTGTTGCATCAAGGTCTACATGAGCAGGGAAGGTTATGTTCTTAGTAACATCCTTAATTGTTAGATTTCCGCTTACATTAAAATTAGCTCCCTTGACAATTGACGTGTCTTTGTCATCCGCTTTGTATGGCTCTACATGAGTGATCTCAAATTTTGCAGTTGCGAATTTTTCTGCATCAAAGAAATCTCCGCTTAAAAGGTGGGGACGAAGTTTGTTTTCGTACATATCACCTTTTTCTTCCATTTCCATAGAACGGATATTTATAACAAACTCGCCACCTGTAATTTGATTTTCTTTTATAGCCACAGTTCCGGATGTTACTTTAAACTTTCCGGGGTGGTTTTTCCCCACTCCGTAACCGATAAAGCGAATTTTAGAATTTGCCGTATCAATTGAAAAAGTCTGTCCTGTGATCTCTGAAGCTTTTTGTTCTTCGGTAATTGTAGCATTATCTCCTTTAGGAGTACTATCGCAGGCCGCGATCATAATACATGCAGCTATTGAGTAAAGAAATACCTGTGCAGTTTTGTTTTTTTTCATTGTGTGGTTTAAATTATTGGTTTGCCCGTCTGTTTAAAATAACATGCCAGTCAGAAAAATCTTTTTTGCAAGCCTGTTTCGAAAAGAAAAATTCTGGGGTCTGAAATATAGGCGTTCAGACAAATGTAGTAAGGTTTGTAGCGTTTGGTATGACTTTTCCAATTCTTATCAACATCCTTTAAACAGGGCGGATTTATTCGTAAATTTACAATCCCATAATTATTCCGGAAGTTTACAGATTTGCTAGCCCCGGGAATTTCTATGGTCTAAAATCAGAATAATCCATGAATTTCTCTCATTTACACGTACATACTCAATTTTCCTTACTTGACGGTGCTGCCGATGTTTCATCGCTATATAAGAAAGCTGTAAACGATAATATGCCCGGACTTGCAATTACCGATCATGGTAATATGTTTGGGGTATTTAAATTTGTCGCAGAAGCCGGAAAATATAACACTCCGGAAAATCCTAATAAAATTAAACCGATTGTTGGCTGCGAATTCTATCTTGTCAATGACCGTCATAAACGTCAGTTTACAAAAGAAGATAAAGATGTTCGTTATCATCAGCTTTTCCTGGCTAAAAATGCTGAAGGTTATGCAAATCTTGTTAAGCTTTGTTCTTTGGGTTACATGGAAGGACTTTATGGAAAGTATCCACGTATAGATAAAGAGCTTGTTTTAAAATATCATAAAGGACTTATTGCCACTACATGTTGTCTTGGAGCATCTGTTCCTCGTACCATATTGAAAAAAGGGGAAGAAGAAGGTGAAAAGGAATTCAAATGGTGGCTGGATATTTTCGGTGAAGATTATTATGTGGAACTACAGCGTCATGATATCCCGGAACAGAACATTGTAAATGAAGTATTACTGAAATTTGCACAAAAGCACAATGTGAAGATAATTGCATCCAATGATTCTCATTATGTAGATCAGGCAGATGCTAATGCTCATGATATTTTGCTTTGTATCAATACCGGAGAAAAGCAAAGTACTCCGACATTGAAAGATTTTGATGATGATGCATCTATGAAAGGAAAACGTTTTGCCTTTTATAATGATCAGTTCTATTTTAAGAATACCCAGGAGATGACCAAGCTGTTCAGCGACATCCCTCAATCGATTGATAATACAAATGAGATCGTTAGTAAGATCACTCCGCTTAAATTAAAGCAGGATATCATGCTTCCGAATTATCAGATCCCTCAGGGATTTGCAACACAGGATGATTATCTGCATCACTTAACTTATACCGGAGCGAAAGAGCGTTACAAAGAAATAACACCTGATGTTGAAGAACGATTGAATTTTGAGCTTTTCACTATCAAGACAATGGGATTTGCCGGTTACTTTCTGATCGTTGCCGATTTTATAAAAGCCGGAAAGGATCTTGGTGTTTTGATTGGTCCGGGTCGTGGATCAGCGGCCGGCTCTGCAGTTGCTTATTGTATAGGGATAACCAACATCGATCCAATCAAATACAATTTACTTTTTGAGCGTTTCTTAAATCCGGATCGTAAGTCGATGCCCGATATTGATACTGACTTTGATGATGAAGGCCGTCAGAAAGTAATTGATTATGTAGTTGAAAAATACGGGAAGAATCAGGTTGCGCAGATCGTAACCTATGGTACCATGGCTGCAAAGATGAGTATCAAAGATGTTGCACGTGTGCTTGACCTTCCGTTGCAGGATTCAAATATTCTTGCCAAGATGGTTCCTGAACGTCCGGGTATTTCATTGAAACGCGTTCTTACAGCTCCAATGACGGGTGATGAAAGCCTTGAAGAAAAAGAAGGATTAGGGAAAGATGAGCTTGAAGAAATAAAGAAATTACGTGCGATCATGGCCGGTGATGATATGTCGGCCCGTGTATTAAAAGAAGCTCTTATTCTTGAAGGATCTGTTCGTGGAACAGGAATACATGCTGCAGGGATCATCATTGCTCCGAAAGATCTAACGGAGATCATTCCTGTATTTACATCGAAGGAATCTGACTTATTGCTTACACAGTTTGATGGAAAAGTGATCGAGGATGCGGGTGTTATCAAGATGGACTTTCTTGGATTGAAAACATTAACGATCATTCGTGATGCCTTGAAAATGATCAAGCAGAATCATGGAATAGATATCGTAATCGATGATGTTCCACTGGATGATCAGAAAACATTTGAACTTTACCAGCGTGGTGATACCAATGGTACTTTTCAGTTTGAAAGTGCCGGGATGCAAAAATATCTGAAGGAGTTAAAGCCCGATAAGTTCGCGGATCTTATTGCCATGAACGCATTGTATCGTCCGGGCCCGATCGAATACATTCCTAATTTCATTAAGCGTAAACACGGGCTTGAGCCTGTTACATACGATCTTGAAGATATGAAAGAGTATCTGGAAGATACATACGGAATCACTGTTTACCAGGAACAGGTAATGTTGCTTTCGCAGAAACTTGCAAACTTTACGAAAGGAGATGCCGATGTTTTGCGTAAAGCGATGGGTAAGAAGGATAAGAAAACTCTGGATAAATTAAAACCTCAGTTTATTGAGAATGCAAGCAAGAATGGCCATGATGCCAAGACACTTGAAAAGGTGTGGACCGATTGGGAAAAGTTCGCGCAATATGCATTCAATAAATCACATTCAACCTGTTATGCTTTTGTTGCATTCCAGACTGCTTATCTGAAAGCTCATTATCCTGGCGAGTATATGGCTTCGGTGTTAACTCACAACCTTAGCAATATTGATAAGATCACATTCTTTATGGATGAGTGCAAACGTACAGGTGTTCCTGTTTTAGGCCCTGATGTGAATGAAAGTTCTTATCAGTTCTCTGTAAATAAAAAAGGGGAGATCCGTTTTGGAATGGGAGCAGTAAAAGGAGTAGGAGAGGCTGCCGTTCAGTCTATTGTTGAAGAGCGTGAATTGAATGGTCCGTTTAAAAGTATTTTTGATCTGGTAAGAAGAATAAATTTACGCGCAGCTAATAAAAAGACTTTTGAAAGCTTAGCTTTTGCAGGTGGTTTCGATTCATTCGGTATAAACCGTTCTACATATTTTTTCACTGAAGGGAATGATAATATTACATTCCTTGAGAAAGCAATACGTTATGGTAACGGACACCAGGAAGGTGCGAACTCATCTCAGGTTTCGTTGTTCGGGGAAGAAAGTGCAGTTGATATGCCTGAACCTAACATTCCGGTTTGTGAAGCATGGGGAAATATTGAGCAGTTAAAATATGAAAAGGATGTAGTAGGTTTCTATATCTCCGGGCATCCGCTGGATACTTATAAACTTGAGATGGATAATTTCTGTCTGCATCATATCGCGGATTCTAAAAAGATCGAAGAGAATAAAAACAAAGATCTTGTATTTGGTGGCGTGGTGACGGGTGTTCATAACGGAATTACCAAGACAGGAAATCCATGGGGTAAAATTATCATTGAGGATTATAATGAATCTTCAGAGATTGCTTTTTTCGGTGAAGATTATGTGAAGTTCAAACAGTACATGGTAGCAGGATTGTTTCTATTCATTCGCGGGAAAGTTTCTGAGCGTTATCGCGGTTCCGGTAATTTCGAATTTAAAGTTAGCAATATCCAGCTCCTATCGGAATTGAGAGATAAACTTGCAAAAAGTATTACTATAAATATCCCTTTACGATTAGTGAATGATGAGTTTATTAATCAGTTCAACACTATTATACTGGAGAATGCCAAGAACGAATCCCGTAACTGTGCATTGCGTTTTAAGATCGTTGATACAGATGAGAACATTACTGTGGATCTGCCGTCTAAGAGGATCAAGGTGAGTCCGGACAATGAATTTATTTCTATGCTGAAAAATAATCAGCTGGATTTTAAATTGAATTAGTTTTCTTTCACCACTAAGACACTTAGGAAAAAGAGGTTCACTAAGATTAATTAAACTTTTAAACTGGGAGAGCATAGAAACAACGTGTTACAGAGCTTAATTCCTAATTTAAAAAGAAGACACTTTTGTCTTAGTTTGCTAAGTTCCTTATTGGTTAAAAAGATACTACTTCACTTCAGTTTCCTTGCTCCACTGCTGCTCGGTTATAGGAGAACCATCCTTAAAGAAATAGACAGTACCGAAGCTGGTTTCTTTCTTAGTATATAGCACTCCTTTATTTCCTGTTACAACAATCCTCTTAGTTATATTGTTATTTCCTTCCTTGGATTTTTCTTCCGTCACCCCTAAAGGATATTTTTTAGCAAGGTCATTTTTGAAAAGCTCAGCGTTCGCAATTTCGGTTTCGATCTGTTTTAATTTTTCTTTTGGATATACCTCAGATGGTTTCATAGCAGAAGCCTCAGTAAATGCGGTTTGAGCTATTGGGAAATTCTTAGCTGTAAAAGCCGAATCACCTTTAGTGATAAAGCTCTTATATTTTTGCTCAAATTTCCGTTTTTCTTCCTCCTTTTTTAAGCGTTCAGCTTCAGCTGCATCTGCTATTGTTTTTTCTTTTTCTGCTTTTTCTTTCGCTATGCGGGATTTCTCAGCCGCTTCTGCATCCGCTTTTTCTTTTTCGGCTTTTTCTTTTGCAGCTAATTCAGCAGCAATCCTGTCTTTTTCAGCTTTATCTTTAGCAGCCTTATCATCAGCAAGTGCTTTCTCTTTCGCTAAACGTTCTTTTTCTGCTGCTTCTTTATCTGCTTTTTCTTTTGCTAACCGGTCTCTTTCAGCCGCAGCCGCAGCAGCACTTTCCTTCGCCAGACGGTCCTTTTCAGCAGCATCAGCTGCAATTTTTTCTTTAGCCAGTCTGTCTTTTTCAGCGGCATCAGCCGCAGCTTTGTCCTTCTCAGCTTTTGCTTTGGCAGCATCAGCAGCAAGCTTTTCTTTTGCTAAACGATCTTTTTCAGCAGCATCGGCAGCAGCTTTATCTTTTTCAGCCTTCGCTTTTGCAGCAGCTTCTGCTAACGCTTTTTCTTTTGCAGATGCCGCTTCAGCCGCGGCCTTATCTTTTTCAGCTTTTTCTTTGGCTAGTCTTTCTTTCTCTGCCGCATCCGCCTGAGCTTTATCTTTATCAGCTTTTTCCTTAGCAGAAGCATCTGCAATTAGTTTGTCGATCTCGGTTAATTTAGACTTCGGATAAACCTCCGATGACTTTATGTTTAAAGCTTCATTATAACCGTCTTTGGCAAGGGGGTAATTCTTTGCGGTAAATGCTTTATCTGCTTTGGCGATTGTTTCAGTGTATCTTGCCTGAAGTTCCGCTGCTTCCTTACCCGCAGCTTTAGGTCCGTCAACCAGTTTTTGAATCTTAAGCATATCCTGCTGCATGGATTGATTATGGACCTCATCTCCGGTCATTGTATTGTTTTCGGAATTATAATAATAGCTCAGATAGGGTTTATTCAGGGTTTCCGTTAGTTTGGCCACTAACTTTTGATCTTCCGGGAGAGGAAAGATTTCAACCTGCGGATTTGATATTCCTTTAAATTTTTTTGCATCGGCAGGAGCAATGCCAATTGTAGAGTACATTACTTTAACAGTTATGTATCCCGGTTTGGTTATGAAGATATTATATTCTTCATCCGTTTTAAGATTATATGACCAAAGGCCTGAAGCGGTGGTTGTTATTTCCTTGACTTTTACATTTTCAAAGTCATAAATGCTTACTATTGCTCCGGGAAGAGGTTTTCCGTCTTCTTTAACCATACCTTCTACCTTAAAATTAAATTGCGCAAATGAAGACGCATTGGAGAATAAAATTATTAGTGCCGATGCACAGAAGGTTATAAGGTATTTATATCGTTGTTCTGAGATAATCATGAAATTAATAAGATTTAAACGTTAAATATCAGCATTTTATTTGAAAACACTATTTCTTAAACAAAAGGATGACTTCATTGTTATATAATAAGCTGATATTGGTTATCTAATTTAGTGCCAGTTGAGAAAAAACTAATTGTCAAATCACTTGTCTATATTAGAATGCAGTCTTACCTTTATCGTTATATTTAAATCTTATATATTATTTATTTTTATTCATAATTAAATTTTGAAAAAATGGCTTTAGAAATCACAGATGCTAATTTTGACGAATTAGTAGCAAAATCAGACAAACCGGTATTACTTGACTTTTGGGCAGAATGGTGCGGACCATGCCGAATGGTGGGACCTGTAGTAGATGAATTATCAAAGGACTACGAAGGAAAAGCTGTAGTTGGAAAACTAAATGTGGACAACAACGCGAATGTTTCTGCTATGTTCGGTGTTCGTAATATTCCTACTATTTTATTTTTTAAAGATGGAAAAGTTGTTGACAAGCAAGTTGGAGCTGTTCCAAAGGCTGTTCTTGATGCTAAATTAAAAGCCTTACTTTAATAAGTGCTTAAGAAGTAAAGTCAAAAGTCAAAAGTAAGACTATCCTTGCTTTTGACTTTACTTTTAATTTTAGACTTTTAACTTTTACCCTTTTGACTTCAATAAATCCACAGCCTTTACAACCATTTACCCATCTCGAGTTAATCGCGAAACAGGTGGTAGAAGGATTTATTACGGGCCTTCATAAAAGTCCTTTTCATGGCTTTAGTGTTGAATTTGCTGAACATCGATTGTATAATAAAGGAGAGTCTACTAAACATATCGATTGGAAACTATATGGAAGAACGGATAAGCTCTTTATCAAACGTTTTGAAGAAGAAACCAATCTAAGGTGTCAGATAATAATTGATAATTCTTCCTCCATGTATTTTCCAGTGCCGGATGGGAAAGAAGCAAAGGATAATAAGATCACATTCTCTGTTTATTGCGCTGCAGCATTAATTGAACTATTAAAGAGACAACGTGATGCGGTTGGCTTAAGTGTATTTTCAGACCACATCGAGGTGCAGACCAATGCGAAATCAAGTTCACTTCACCATAAAATGCTTTATCATGAACTCGAGAAAATGATACAGCCAAGGGACCTGAATGAGCATAAAAGAACTTCTGCTATTAAAGCGCTTCATCAGATCGCTGAAGTGATCCATAAGAGATCTTTGGTTATAATTTTCAGTGACATGATGGATTCGACTGCCGAAACTGATGAGCTTTTTTCTGCCTTGCAGCACCTGAAACATAATAAACATGAAGTAATTCTGTTTCATGTAAATGATAAGCAAAAAGAATTGGATTTCGATTTTGAGAATCGTCCTTATCGTTTTATTGATATGGAAACCGGTGAAGAGTTAAAGCTTCATCCCAATGAAATAAAGGATACTTATCTTAAAGAAATGACAGAGCATAAGAAAGAACTTATGCTTAAATGTGGGCAATATAAGATCGATTTTGTTGAAGCAGATATTAATCTAGGTTTTGATCAGGTTCTTATGCCATACCTGGTTAAACGCACCAAAATGTTATAATTCTAGGCTTTTGGAGCCTTCGACCTTCCGAATAAAAATTTCCTGTTCTTTCGCATTTGCTTTTTATAAGCCTTATTACCCTTTTTCAAATGCTTCTTGTTTTTTTTCATTTCACGCTCACTCACTTTGACTTTCGCATCAATATAAGGATTATGAGCCCCTTTTGGCTTACAGGAAAAAACAAACAGTAATGAGAGGGAAAGACATATTATAGGCGTGCTGAAAAACTTCATGAAGCAAAGATAAGTCTGAGAATAGATTGTTTTTTGCTGTCAAAAAATGATTTTGTGAACGATGTTTTTAACATCACTTACAAAGTTCTACACTGTAAGAGCGTAAAAAACGGATCACATTTTCAATGTTATGCTGTTCAGGATTGAAATCTTCCATATGAAGGCTGCATACAAAGCTCCAGATCTCAGCAATGTTTTCACACTGCACTGTATAAGGAGCATACAAAGGATTATCGGAATGGAACTCAAAAACATTATTGAGCTTGTTCTTGTCGCGGTATAACCTTTTGTAAACAGTTTCTCCGTCTTTTGTAAGTACGATATAGGTTTCACCGTCTTTTACATCCGCGAGCGACCTCATTGAGCTGCCTATCATGATAGCACCATGTTTCAGTGGTGGCATTGAGTCGCCTTTGACCTGAAAGGAGCGGTGTTTTCCGGTTACTTTAAATGGTAGATCCATGAGTTCAGATTTAATTTATCCGAAGCATACTATGAAAATATCCTGCCAGATATTTGCAGGAATAAGTTCTACATTCGGTTAAATG